>JAVXWR010000583.1:0-9937 GCA_032230725.1 Actinomycetota bacterium | reverse complement strand
GCCGTCCTGGATCTCGACAGCGCCGAGCACACGCTGATCGCCGACTACTCCACCGGCATGACCAAGAAGATCGGGCTCGCCGCCGCGGTGCTGCACGACCCCCGCCTGCTGGTCCTCGACGAGCCGCTCGAGGCCGTCGACCCGGTGTCGGCGATGACGATCCGGGCGCTCCTGCAGGACTACACCGCCGCCGGCGGCACCGTCGTGTGCTCCAGCCACGTCATGGCGCTCGTCGAGCAGGTCTGCGACCGGGTCGCGATCCTCGCGGCGGGGCGCGTCGTCGCGGCCGGCCCGACCGAGGTGGTGCGCGACGGGCACTCGCTCGAGGAGACCTTCGCGTCGCTGGTCGGCGTGCCCGCACGGAAGAAGCTGTCGTGGTTGGGCTCCTGATCCGCCTGCGCGCCGCCATCGAGGCGCACACCCCGCCGCGGCGGCGGGGCTGGCTGCTGGCCGCCGGCGTCCTCGGCCTGCTCGCCGCGGCCGGCACGCTGTGGCTGGGGCTGCGGGGCGGCGCGGTTCCCGGGGCGGCCACCGACACGATCGCCTTCGTGCTCGCCCTGTGGGTGGCGGGTCAGGTCGGGCAGGCCGCGCTCTCGGGCGGCGACCCGGTCCTGCCTCCCGAACTGCTCGCCCTGCTGCCGATCCCGCCGCGCACCCTCGCGACCGCGCTCGCCGTCGTGACACTGCGCTCCCCCGGCACGTGGATCACCGGGATCGCGCTCGGCGCCGTGATCGCCCGTGCGGCGGGCGAGGGGGTGCACGCTGTCGTCGTCGGGATCCTCGGGTGGGCGATCACGCTGGCCCTGACGGTCGCGGCGGCCACCCTCGCGGGGGCCGCCGTCGCACCGTCCGTGCGGCGCGGCCGGGACCTCGCCACCGGGGCGACCGCGCTCGTGCTGAGCGCGGTCGCCCTGGCGGGCACCCTGCTCCCCCTGCTCACGGGCGTGCTCGACCACCGCTCCTCGCCCGTGCTCAGCGCCGCGGTGCGGGCCCTGCCGTCGGGCTGGGCGCCGGTCGCCGTCGACGCGGCCGCGCGTGGTGACGCCGCCACCGTCGGTCTCGCCCTCGGCGGGCTCGCCGCCGCGACCCTCGTCGCGCTGGCCGTCCTGCCCGCGGCCCTCGCCCGGCGCATCGCCGGGGCGGCGGCGCCCCGACGGCGCTCGGGGCACGGCCGGCGTCGGGTAGTCGCGCCGGTGCTCACCTCGCCGACCGGCGCCGTCGTCGCGAAGGAGCTCCGGCTCTGGGTCCGCGACCCGCTGCGGCTGACCTGCCTGCTGATCGCGCTCCTCGTCAGTGCGGGGACCGCGCTGCTGCCCGCGAGCACGTCGGCCACGACGGCGCTCCTGCCCTTCGGCGGGCTGCTCTGGACGGTGATCACCGCGGCGTGCGCGAGCAACCTGCACGGCCACGACGGCACGACGACGTGGTCGACGCTGCTCGCGCCGCACAGCGTCGGGCCCGACCTGCACGGCCGCCAGCTCGCGTGGCTCGTCGTGACGGGGCCGGTGGCGGTCGTCGCCGGGGTCGTCGGGACGGCGGTCTCGGGCCATCCGTGGGCCTGGCCGTGGGTCGCGGCGCTCACCCCGGCGCTGTTGCTGGGCGGGGCGGGCGTGCTGATCTACGCCTCCGTGCGGGTGCCGCTCCCGCTCGACGCGACCGGTGGCCCGACCCCGGCGTTCTCGGTCAAGGTCCAGCTCTGCCTCTACCTGACCGCGGTGACGGGCGCCCCGGCCGCGGGCGTGCTCGTCCTGGGCACCGTGACCGGCGACGAGCTCCTGGACTGGGCGGCCGTCCCGGTCGCCCTCGCCGTCGGGACCGTCCTGTTCGTGGGAGGTGCGCTTCGCGCCCGTGAGCACTTTCGGGTGTTATAGCCACCGAAAGTGCTCACCTGGCCGCAGGCCTCCTCCGCCGCCGCAGCGCGGTGACGTGCGACGGGGTGGCGAGGACGCCCCGCGCGACCTCGGAGAGGTCGGCAAGGAAGGACGCGCGGCGGTCGGCGGGCAGGTCGCTCAACGCCTCGTCGTGCACCTGCGCGACGGCGCGGTGGGCCCGGCCGAGCACGTCGACGCCCGCGTCGGTGAGCACCACGACGCGACCGCGGCGGTCGGTCGGGTGGACCTGCCGGGCCGCGAGCCCGGCGCGCTCGAGGCGGTCGATCTCGTTGACGACCGTGGTCTTGTCGAGCGCGCCCTCCTCGGCGATCTCGATCTGCGTGCGCTCCTTCTCGTGGGCCTTCCAGAGCACGCAGTACTGCGAGACGGTCAGGTCGAGGTCCGCGAGCGCCTCGCCCATCCGCGCGGCCAGGGCGTAGGAGACCTGGTTGACCAGGAAGGCCAGGTCGACGGCCGGCGGCGTCGGCGTGGTGGCCATGCCCGGAATCCTAGAGGGCGGGGCACGGCCGCTCCGGCTCCTGCACGGGCGGCTCCTGCACGGCCGGCTCCGGCCCGGGCGCTGACGAGGCAGGAGCGGACGGCCGGAGCCGCAGGAACAGCACCAGCACGAGTGACACGCCGGCGAGACCCGCTGCCAGCGTCCACGCGAGCGCGTACCCCGCGACGAGCGCCGGTCCCGGAGCGGCACCGGTGTCGAGCGCGCCGGCCGTCGTCGCGGCGGCGACGGCCGAGAGCGCCGCGAGTCCGAGCGCGCCCCCGACCTGCTGGGACGTGTTGAGCAGCCCCGAGGTCAGGCCCATCGTGCGCGGCGTGGCGGCCGACATCGCGACGACCATCATCGAGGGCAGTGTGAGCCCGCCGCCGACGGCGAAGAGCAGCACGCTCGGGAAGAGGCCCGACCAGTAGCCGCTCTCCGCCGAGACGCGGCCGAGCAGCGCGAGACCCGCCACCACCAGCACCAGCCCGGCGACCAGGGTCGGCTTCAGCCCGAGCCGACCGCGGACGCGCGGGTGCACGACGGTCGCGACGACCGCGATCCCGGCGGCGATCGGCACGATCCCCAGCCCCGCCTGCGCGGGCGAGAACCCGAGCACCTGCTGCAGGTACAGGGTGACGAGGAACTGGAACGTGAACATCGCCCCGACGAAGCAGGCGTGGGCGAGGTTCGCGCCGACCAGCAGCCGCGAGCGCAGCGCCCCCAGCGGCAGGATCGGGTGCGACGCCCGGGCCTGCCGCACGACGAAGGTCGCCAGCAGCACCCCCGCCGCCACCCCGATCGCCCAGGACATCGTGACGATCGCCGCCACCAGGGACATCAGCGCGGTGATCAGCAGCGCGGCGCCCGGCCAGTCGACGGTGCGGTCGATCCCCGGCGCGACCTCGCGAGGGAGCACCCGCCGACCGAGCACCACGACGAGCAGGCCGATCGGCACGTCGACGAAGAACGCCCACCGCCAGTCCAGCGCCGAGGTGATCAGCCCGCCGAGGACCAGGCCGGTCGAGGCCCCGACGGCACCCATGAACGCGTAGGTGCCCATCGCACGGCCGCGCTCGCCCTCGTCCGGGAAGAGCGCGGCGATCATCCCGAGGGCCACGGCGGTGGCGAGGGCCCCGCCCACGCCTTGCACGAAGCGCGCGGCGACGAGCCACGCCGGCCCGGGCGCCAGCCCGCAGGCCAGCGAGGCGACGGTGAACAGCGCCATCCCGCCGAGGAGCATCCGCCCGCGGCCGACGAGGTCGCCGAGCCGGCCGGCCAGGAGCAGGAACCCCCCGAAGCCGACGAGGTAGGCGTTGACGACCCAGGTCAGCGACGCGGTGTCGAAGCCGAGGTCGCGCTGGATCGACGGGACGGCGACCGTCGCGATCGTCTCGTCGACGATCGTCATCAGGGTTGCCGCGCAGATGACGACGAGGGCGACGCGGCGCGGGCGGGTGGGTTCGACCATGGAAGGGACGCTAACAGATCGTCTAGTTATAGACGATCCACTAGGTGCGCTTCGCGCGCGTGAGCACTTTCGGCGGTTATAGCAGCTGAAAGTGCTCACGAGCGCGGAGCGCACCTAGGGTGCCGGCACCTCGAACGCGTTGAGCAGCGCCGACGTCGCGAGGTACATGCCGATCAGGTGGACCATGTCGAGCACCCCGTCGCGGCCGAAGGCCTGCTCGGCGGCCGCGTAGGTCTCGTCGTCGACACGATGGGTGCGCACCAGCTGGTCGGTGAACCGGTGGGCCGTGAGCTCGTCGCCGGTGATGCCCTCGGCCGAGCCCGTACGGATCCCGTCGATCACCGCCTCGGACAGCCCGACCGACCGGGCCACCGCGACGTGGGCGTAGACCTCGTAGTCGGCGTCCCAGGCCGTCCCGACGGTGAGGATGACGACCTCGCGGACCGGGGCCGGCAGTGACGAGTGGCGCTGGTCGTGCTGGACCCACTGGTTGAACCCCTGCGCCTGCCCGGTCCGCAGGACGAAGGCGTTGAACGGGCCGAGGAGCCCGCCCTGGTCGTCGGTGGCGGCGAAGCCGGAGCGCTCGGCCCAGCGGACGCTCCGCCCCCGGATCTGCTCGGCCAGGGCGCGCTGGTCGTCGTCGAGGTCCAGCGTCTCGTTGCGCGGGAGCCGCCCGCCCCAGTTCGTCGCGTCCGCCGCGGGGTGCTCGGTCATGCCCCGACGCTAGCCGCGGATCAGGCGGAGTCGCCCGACGGTTCCCAGCGGAAGAGCGTCGAGTCACGCCGCACGAACCCGACGCGCTCGTAGAGCCGGATCGCCGACTCCCGGGAGGGCCGAGAGGTGAGGTCCACGGTGCGCGCGCCCACCTGCACCGCCCGGTCCAGCGCGGCCCGCACCAGCGCCTCCCCCACGCCACGCCCCCGCACGGCGTCGTCGACCACGACGTCGTCGACGTGCGCCCGCAGCCCCGTCGGCAGCGGGTACATCACGAGCGTCAGGGCCCCGACGACGTCGTCGTCCACCCGGGCGACGAAGAGCGTGGTGGCCTCGTGCGCGACCACCCACGCGAGGGTCTGCTCGTCGAAGGTCGCGCTGCGCGAGAGCTGCGGGAGGAGGCGTTCGACGGCGGCACGGACCGCGTCGTCGAGCACCTCCACGACCTCGATCATGACGGTGTCGGTCTCCTGCGCGGCCACGCGGCCACGGTAGACCGAGGCGCTCAGGCCGGGACCGCCGCGCCCAACGACGACAGCACCTCGGCCGTCGTCGTGGTCTCCCCGATCTTCGGGAAGATCGCGTCGACGCTGTGGTGGTGGGTGGCCTCGTCGGTGTCGGCCATGGCGTCGGTGACCAGGACGACGTGGTAGCCGAGGTCGTGCGCGGCGCGGGCGGTGCCCTCGACGCCCATCGAGGTCGCGACGCCGGTGAACAGCACCTGCGTCGCACCGCGGCGGCGCAGCTGCAGGTCGAGGTCGGTCCCGACGAACGCGCCGACGTTGCGCTTGGTGACGACGGCGTCGGTCGGGTGCCCGGCGAGCTCGTCGACGATCTCGTCCCAGCCCGCGGGCGGGTTCTGGCCCCGGGCGCGCTGCCGGTCCACCCGCCCGGGGCTGAACCCGGCGCCGTCGATGCTGACCCGCACCAGGACGACGGGCAGGCCCCGTTCCCGGAAGGCGTCGGCGAGCGCGGCGGAGCGGGCGACGACGTCGTCGATCGCGTGCGGCGTCGTCGTCCCGCTCGTGATGCCGCGCTGGAGGTCGATGACGACCAGGGCGGGCACCGGGTCGAGGGCAGAGAGCGTCACGAGGGGTCCTCTCGGGGAGTGAGCCGGCCGAGCGAGCGGTCGGCGACGGTGATGACGAGGAACAGTGCGGCGGCGGCGAGCATGACGAGCGCCAGGTCGTGCACGCCCGCCGTCGTCGCGCTGTGGGCGAACACGAGACCGCCCGTGGTCGAGGCGGCGATCGCCCCGAGGTAGAAGAAGGTCCGCATCAGCCCGGCCGAGGACGCGACGCGGGCCGGGTCGCTCTGGCGGTAGACGGCGTTCTGCAGGGCGAGGGTGTTGAGGCCCTGCGGCACCCCGGCGACCAGCGCGACGGCGACGATCAGCCAGATCGGGCTGGCGTCGCCGAGCAGGAGCATCAGGCGCGCGAGCAGGACCTGGCCCGCGGCCCCGACGAGGAGCTTGCCGCGGAGCTCCCGACGACGGCCGGTGAGCGCGGCGACGCCGATCCCGGTCACGAAGATCGGCAGCAGGATCAGGCCACGAGTTCACCGGGTTGAGCAGCGACCCGAGGATCATCGGCGCGACGAGGCGGCGGTCGAACGCGTCCGCGCCGGCCGGCCGGACCGGCCGCGCCGACAGGGCCGTCACGGCTGCGCCACCCGCTCCAGGAGCGTCATCGCCTCGACGAGCGTGGCGCACTCGGCCTCGGTGAGCCGCTCGGTGAGCACCCCCGCGAGCCAGCCCTCCCCCGCCGCCCGCGAGCTCTCGAGGAGGTCCAGCGCGGCCGGGGTGATCGACACGATCTGCCGCCGGCCGTCGCGGGGGTCCGGGGTGCGCGTGACGAAGCCGCGCTCCTCCAGCACGGAGATCGACATCGCGACCGACTGCGGGCGGACCCCCTCGGCGGCGGCGAGCTCGCTGGCACTGGCCGGGCCCTCGCGCCGGAGCCGGCCGAGCAGGCCCGTCTGCGACGCGGTCAGCTCGGCGCGGTCGTAGTGCTCGCGGAGCCGCCGCCGGAGCCGGCCGACGCTGGTGCGCACGGCGCGGGCGGCCTGCACAGCGGCGGCGGTGGGCTGCGTCGTCTCCATGGCGTCCACCGTAACTACGCAGTTCAAACTGTTCAACTCGGACTGTCTATCGTGCGGACGGGAGTGCGGGGGAACTCTGGTACGGATAGAGCGGCCGGATCCTCCCCTCGCCGAGGAGCACCGGGTCACGACGGCGGGTGGGCCGGTGCCGTTCCGGCGAGGGGCGCCCGCGGGCGGATAGACCGAGCGAAGGGCCCCCTCGCTCAGAACCTTGCACCGGGAACCGCCCGCCGACGCTCCAGGGCGGCTCACCGCGCGGCCGCCGCGACGACCGGTGGACGGGAACCGGGCCAAGCCCCCTCACGCCGGGGTGGGTCGAGACGGTCGACGAGGGCCCCGGACCCCGATCACTGCTCCGTAGGGCGGCAGCCGGAGAGCCACACGGGCGCTCGGCGTCGGGGACCTCGCGGCGGGCGGTCGTCCACCCGGTAACCACCGACCCGACCGCCCGGCGCGGCACCCCCCCGAGCGCGACCCTTTCCGGTCACGAAAAGGTCTCGATACCGTCGCGGCGGCTCACCTCCCGGTGGGCCGACCCGGCCCACGTCCGGGCCGCCGTGCCCGTCCGGCGGCCCGCTCCCTGGGTGTGGACCGGGCCGTGAACCGCACCGCGGTCGAGGACGGGAGCGACGTCACCCCGAGGCGTCGTGGACGACCGAGAAAGCGCCTCCATGCCAGGACGTCACGCCGCGATGGCGGGCCCCGTGTCCCTGCCGGTGTCCCTGCCCAGCTCCCTCACCAGCGGCTCGCTCACCCGCGCCGGCATCGCCGCGGCGCTCGTCACCGCGAGCGCCGCCGCCGTCGCCGGTTCCACCGGGGCGTTCGCCCTGTCCAGCTTCGACGTCTCCCACGCCGCGGCGGACCTGACGGCCTCCCACCCCGGGGCGGTCTCGGTGCCCGCGCAGCGCGCCGCCGTCACCCCGATCGCCGCCACCGCCCCGGCCGCGGCCCCGGCGATCAAGCACACCTCCCCCGCGGCCGACGCCGCGGCGAAGAAGGCCGCCGCCCAGGCCGCCGCCGCGAAGCAGGCCGCCTCGCAGAAGGCCGCCGTCGCGAAGCAGAGCTCGGGCGCCGGCAGCGTGGCGGGCCTCGGCGCGCTGGGCAGCCGCATCGTCTCCACCGCCGCGCAGTTCGAGGGCACGCCCTACGTCTACGGCGCGACCGGGCCGAGCTCGTTCGACTGCTCCGGGTTCACCCAGTACGTCTTCAAGAAGATGGGCATCAGCCTGCCCCGCACCGCGCAGCAGCAGTACGACGCCGCGGAGCACATCACCAAGAGCCAGGCCCAGCCCGGCGACCTGGTCTTCATGGGCGGCCCGGACAGCATCTACCACGTCGCCATCTACGCCGGGAACAACAAGATCTGGACCGCGCCGGAGCCCGGCGAGTCGGTCAAGCTCGGCAACATGTTCGGGCAGACGAGCTTCGGCCGGATGCGCTGACGCGCATGTGAACGGATTTCGTCGCTCCGACGACGAAATCCGTTCACATGGCGGAACGCCTCACCTTCCCCGCGTCGTCGCGCAGCGGGTGGTCCACGAGCTCGACGGTGCGCGGGATCTTGTGACGGGCGAGCCGGTCGGCGAGCTCGCCGGGTAGTCGCCAGGCGAGCCCCGTCCCGGCCCCGGGCGCCGCCTGGACCACCGCGTGCACGACGCGCCCGAGGTCCTCGTCGGGCACCCCGACGACGACCGCGTCGGCCACCTCGGGGTGCGCGACCAGCGCCGCCTCGACCTCCGCGGGGTACACGTTCGCCCCGCCGACGACGATCATGTCGGCCCGCCGGTCGGCCAGGTACAGGTAGCCCTCGTCGTCGAAGGACCCCATGTCGCCGAGGGACTCCCACCCGTCCACCACCCGCGCCGAAGCGCCCAGGTAGTGGTAGGTCGCCGGCCCGTCGGACCGCATCCACACCTCGCCGATCGTCCCGGGCGGGCACACGCGCCCGTCGTCGTCGCACACCCGCATGTGCCCGCGCGTGACGCGCCCGACCGAGCCCGGGTGCGCGAGCCAGTCCCGGCCGTCGATCATCGCGCTCGCCTGCGACTCCGTTCCCGAGTACAGCTCGAGGAGGATCTCCGGCGCCGGCAACCGCGCCAGCCATGCGCGCTTGACCTCGGGCGGGCACGGTGCCCCCACGTGCAGGGCGGTCCGCAGGCTCGACAGGTCCGCCGCCTCCCACGCCGCCGCGGGCAGGCGCAGCATGCGCCCCATCATCGTCGGGACCAGGTAGAGCCACGTGACGCCGTGCGCGCCGACGAGCTCCAGCGTGCGGGCCGCGTCGAAGCGCTGCATGAGCACGACGTGGTGGCCCGCCAGCAGCGCCATCAGCGAGAACATGTACGGGGCGTTGTGGTGCAGCGGCGCGGTCACCAGGAACACCCCGTCCCGATCGATGCGCAGCCCCTCGGCCCGGGCGAGCACGTGCTCGGTGCACGCCGCCTGCCCCGACACGATCACCTTCGGCCGGCCGGTGCTGCCCCCGGAGGTCGGCGCCTTCCACGACGGGCCCACGACGTCGGGCAGCGGCGCGGCATCGCGGTCGTCCCCGGCGGAGCGGGCGAGCCGGGCGAGGTCGTCGGGCGCGAGCCACGGCCGGTCGGCGGGCTGCAGGCCGACGGTCAGCGCCGGATCGGCGACCTCGAGGACGGCGTCCCGCTCCCCCGCGGGCAGGCGGGCCGAGAGCGGCTGCGGGACCGCGCCGAGCTTCCAGGCGGCCACCGAGCAGGCGACGTGCGCGACGACGTTGCCGAGTGCGATCGACACCAGGTCGCCCCGCCGGACCCCGCGGGCGGCGAAGGCCCGGGCGAGCCGGTCGGTGCGGGCGTCGAGCTCGGCACGGGTCCAGACGTCGTCGCCGTCGGACACCGCGGCCGCGTCCGGCGCGGCCGCGGCGAGGGCCCGCAGACGCGCGGCGAGCGGGGTGGCCGCGGCGGGGACGGCGGGTTCGGGGAACCGCGGGGTCGGCACCTCCCCCACGATCCCCGTCCGGGCCGCACGCCGCCCGCCGGCTAGAGCCCCAGGCTGCGTCGCACCCGCGGCGCGCAGCGCCGCGACACCGGGATCCGCTCGTGGCGGCGGGGGGCGGTGGAGAGCGTGAGACCGCCCCGCTCGGACGTCACCTCGCGGACCCGCGCGAGGTTGACCAGGTAGCTGCGGTGGACCCGCAGGAACCCCGCGCCGGCGAGGTCGTGCTCCAGCGCGTCGATGCCGCGCCGGGCGGCCCGTAGGAGGCCGTCGTCGGTCATCAGCCACACGACGTGGCCGTCCGCGCGCGCGTGCGGG
>JAVXWR010000741.1:0-4391 GCA_032230725.1 Actinomycetota bacterium | reverse complement strand
AGGTCACCTTCGGCGAGTTCCTGCGCCGGCACCGGTTCTCCCGCCACTTCGTCGACACCTTCGCCGTCCCGGTGGTCTCCGCGGTCTGGTCGTCGGGCGCCGGGCTGTCGATGCAGTACCCGGCGCGGTACCTCTTCGCGTTCCTCGCCAACCACGGCCTGCTCTCGGTCAGCGGCTCGCACCAGTGGAAGACGGTCGTCGGGGGCTCGGCGCGCTACGTCGAGCGCGTGGTGAAGGGCCTGTCCGCGGTCGAGATGTCCACCCCGATCCGCGCGATCTCCCGCGATGGCGCGGGGATCGAGGTGCGCGACGACGCGGACGTGGCACACCGGTTCGACCGGGTCGTGGTCGCGACCCACGCCCCCACCGCGCTGTCGCTGCTGGCCGCCCCGACGGCGGGCGAGCGCGCGGTGCTGGGCGCGTTCACGTACTCGGCGAACGAGACCTGGCTGCACACCGACACGTCGGTGCTGCCGCGGGCCGCGGACGCGCGGGCGTCGTGGAACCTGCTGCGCGTCCCCGGGGAGGACCGGGTGCTCGTCAGCTACGACATGAGCCGGCTGATGCGGCTGGACACCCCCGAGACCTACGTGGTCACGCTGAACGCCACCGACCGGGTCGACCCCGCGACGGTGATCGCGAGGATGGACTACGAGCACCCCGCGTACACGCCGGACTCGGTCGCGGCCCAGCGGCGGCTGCCGGAGCTGAACGACGGCCGGATCGCGTTCGCCGGGGCCTACCACGGCTGGGGGTTCCACGAGGACGGCTGCGCCTCCGGGGTGCGGGCGGCCGCGTCGCTCGGGGTGACGTGGTGACCCGGGTCCGTCAGAAAAGTCCCCCTATCGGCGTGCTCCCCTTCCCTGGACGTCAGGAAAGCGGCGTTGATCACGGGCCCGCGATCTACGACGTCACCGTCTCCCACCGGCGCAGCCAGACCCTCGACGACGCGTTCACCCACCGCATGTACCTGTGGCTGGTCGACCTCGACGACCTGCCGCGCCACCCCGGCCTGGCCTTCCGCGGCGCCGACCACCTCGGGCCCCCCGACCGCTCGATCCGCGAGAACCTCGACGCGTACCTCGCCGCGCACGGGCGGCCCCGCCCGGCCCGGGTGCTGATGCTCGCCCACCCGCGCACCCTCGGGTACGTCTTCAACCCGATCACGCTCTACTGGTGCCACGACGCCGCCGGCGCCCTGCGTGACGTCGTCGCCGAGGTCCACAACACCTACGGCGGGCGTCACCACTACCTGCTCGAGGTCGACGACGCCGGGCGGGCCCGCGTCGACAAGGAGTTCTACGTCTCGCCGTTCTTCCCCGTCGACGGCGAGTACCGGATGCGGGTGCCCGAGCCGGGGGAGACGCTCTCGGCCACCGTCGTCCTGCGCCGCCCCGACGAGACCGGCGTCCCGACGACGGCCTTCGTGGCCACCCTGCGCGGACAGCGGCGCCCGGCGACGCCCCGGACCGTTCTGCGGGCCCTCGCACGGCACCCGTTGGTCACCCAGCGGGTCGCGCTCGCCATCCGGCGCCGCGGGATCGTGCTGTGGTGGCGCGGACTCCCGGTGATCCGTCGCACCCCTGCCGACGTCGACCGCGGGCTGGGCCAGCTCGACCCCGAGAGCGCAGAATCGCGGGCGTGACCGCCGCACCGCTCACGATCCGGCCCGCCGTCGCCGACGACGTCGACCCGCTGCTCGAGCTGATCCACTCCGCCTACCGCGGCAGCGGCGGGCGGAACGGGTGGACCACCGAGGCCGAGCTCATCGCGGGCCCGCGCACCACCCGCGAGCTGCTCGCCGCCGACCTCGCTGACCCGGCGATCACCCTGCTCGTCGCGGGCGCCCACGAGGGCTGCGCCGCGGTGACCCACCGGGCGGGGGAGCCCACGGCGTCGTTCGGGATGTTCGCGGTGCGCCCGGGCCTGCAGGGCTCGGGGCTCGGGAAGGCGGTGCTCGCCGCCGCCGAGGAGCACGCCCGGTCCGGTGGGGCGACCACGATGGAGATGAGCGTGATCGACCGGCGGGGAGAGCTCATCGCCTGGTACGAGCGCCGCGGCTACGTGCGCACCGGACAGACCCGCCCGTTCCCGTACGGCGAGCCCGGCGTCGGGTTCCCGCACGAGGACGATCTGCGCTTCGCGGTGCTCGCGAAGTCCCTCTGACGTCCTAGGGTGGTTTCCGTGCCGTCGCTGACCCTCGCCCAGGACCCGGACGCCGACGAGGTGCTCTCGCAGAACCCGCTCGCGCTGCTCATCGGCATGCAGCTCGACCAGCAGTTCCCCATGGAGCGCGCGTTCGCGGGTCCGGCGCTGCTGACCGAGCGGATCGGGGAGATCACGGCCGGGAAGATCGCGGACTACGACCACGACGCCCTCGTCGCCGCGTTCACCGGCCCGCCCGCGCTGCACCGGTACCCGAAGTCGATGGCCGAGCGCGTCCAGTCCGTCTGCCGGGTGATCGTCGAGGACTACGACGGCGACGTCACCCGGATCTGGACCGAGGCCGCCGACGGCGACGACGTCTTCCGGCGCCTCAACGCCCTGCCCGGCTGGGGGAAGATGAAGGCCCAGATCTTCACGGCGCTGCTGGGCAAGCAGTGCGGCCTCGACCTCGACGGCTGGCGCGACGCGGCGGGCTCCTACGGCGACGAGGGCTCCCGGCGCTCCATCGCCGACGTCGTCGACGCCACCACGCTCGCCGAGGTCCGCGACTTCAAGCAGGCCCAGAAGCGGGCGGCCAAGGAGAAGGCCGCGGCGAAGTCCTGAGCGGTCGACTCACCGGAAGTCGGCCACCGCGCCGGAGACGTAGACGCCCTCGAAGCCGGCCTCGGCGATCAGGCGGGCGGCCAGGGGGTTCGGGGCGCCGGGCAGGCGCAGCAGACCCTCGGCGGCCAGTCCGTCGCGGAACGCCCGCCGCCGTGCGGACGGCGTCGTCGTCGTGTGCAGCACGGTCCCATCGTCCTCCGGCGCCACGGTGGTGGGATGTCCTCATGCGCACCGTGCACGTCGTCGGCATCGGCGCCGGCTCCCCGGGACACCTGACCCTCGACGCCGTGGACGCCCTCGGCTCCGTCGACGTCGTGCTGCTGCTCGCGAAGCGGGGACGGGCCGACGAGCTCACCGACGCCCGGGCGGACATCGCGGCGAGGTTCGCCCCGCAGGCGACGGTCGTCCGCCGTCAGGACGCCCACCGCGAGCGGGGGACCACCGAGGAGGGCCACTACCTGCAGACCACCCAGGAGTGGCGCGACGAACGGCTGGCGCTCTACGAGGAGCTCATCGCCACGGAGGTTCCCGACGGCGGGTCCGTCGCGCTGCTGGCCTGGGGGGACCCGGGGATCTACGACGGCACGGTCGACACGGTCGAGCGGATCGCGGAGCGCGGGAACGTCGAGATCACGTGGACGGTGATCCCGGGCATCTCCGCGCCGGCCGCGCTCACCGCCGCGCACCGCGTGACGATGACCCGCACCGGGCGCCCGGTGGCGGTCACGCCGGCCCGCCAGGTGATCGCGGGGACGCCGACCGACCGCGCCGACCTGGTGGTCATGCTCGACGGCGCCGACTCCCACGGGGTCGACGCCGCCCCCGACGACGCGACCGTCTACTGGGGCGCCTACCTCGGCACCCCTGACGAGGCGCTGGTCAGCGGTCGGCTGGGCGACGTCCGGGACGAGATCCTGCGCCGGCGTGCCGAGCTGCGGGAGCGCAAGGGCTGGATCATGGACACCTACCTGCAGCGTCTCTAGGTGCCCTGCGTCTCTAGGTGCCCTGCGTCTCTAGGTCCCCTGCGCGTGGGCCTGCCGCTGCGCGTACGACGCCGTGGCCTCGGCGAACATCGAGCGCGTCGTGGCGCGTGGCAGCACCGGGCAGGCCGCGCAGTAGGACAGCTCGCGCTCCTGGTTGGGGCGCGTCCGGAACGCCAGGCAGCAGGTGTTGCGCTCGGTGTACATCCAGGGCCGACCGCCCGCCAGCACCGCCTCGATCCCCACGAGGTCGGCCAGCCCGGGCGTCAGCGCGAGGAACTCGCGGGCCGCGTCGACGTGGCGGGCGTGGTCGGGGTCGGGCCAGGACAGGTGCAGGAAGGTGATCGCCACGGCGTTCGCGATCGCGCCCCGCAGCACCCGCCGCCCGGCCCGCGTCCGCTCGTGCACGGCCTCGACCGCGGGCTCGAGATGGCCCCCGACCAGGCCGGCGCTCACCTGCCGCTCGGCCGCGGGACCGGGGGCGACGACGGCGGGTGCGTCCGCGAACGCGAACCGCCGGAAGGTGCCCTCGAAAGGCTGCGTCCGGACCTGCGGGAGTCGGGCGTCGAGCACCCGGCCGTCCACGACGTACGCGCCGAGCACCGGGGCGGCGAGGCGCTGGGCGTAGGCGTCGAGCAGGAG
>JAVXWR010000563.1:0-4567 GCA_032230725.1 Actinomycetota bacterium | reverse complement strand
TGTCGCCCACCACGTACGCGCATCCACTCGACGGCCCGGAGCTCCCGGTGGCGCCGGACCGGACGGTGGGCGACGACGACCAGGTGCGATTCGGGGACTCCTTCGTCGAGGTCATCCACCTCGACGGCCACACCCCGGGGTCGATCGCGCTGTACTACAAGGACCCGGTCGGCACCGGGCACATCTTCACCGGCGACAGCCTCTTCCCCGGCGGACACGGCAAGACCGCGACCCGCGAGCACCACGACGCGCTGATGAACGACCTCGAGCACAAGGTGTTCAGCCGCTTCGACGACGACACCTGGGTCTACCCCGGCCACGGCGACGACACCACGCTGGGCACCGAGCGCCCGTCGCTGCCGGAGTGGCGCGAGCGCGGCTGGTGACGCCGACCCGTCAACGGCCCGGCATCTCCGCGCCAGGCGCCGGGACGGTGCGGCTCATGAGGGAGCGCGCCACCTCCATCACCAGGTCGCGGTCGTAGACCACGGCGTACTCCATCTCGCCGTCCCCGTACGGCCGCGCCACCAGGGCGGCGGCCACGTGCGGTCCGACGACGGCGACGTCCCATTCGGTCCGCAGTGGGTCGTCGTCGGCGAGGACCGCGCCGCGGACGCCGCGAGGCAGCGCGGTCCCCACGCCGAACAACGTGACGAGGGTGGAGTGCTCCGCCACGAACGCGAAACGGCGGGCACGCTCTCCCCGGGGGATGCCGTCCGGCCCCACCGAGCCGAGCAGCACCGTCGGACCCTCGGCGCTGCGGGCACGCTGCTCGATCAACGTCGCGGCGAGGCGCACCTCCTCGACCGGTCCCCGGCGCAGCGGGTGGAGGCGGGCGACCGCGGCGAGCGGGCTGAGCCGGGCCGGCCCCTCGGGGGCCCAGGCCGTCGGAGCCATCGGCCCGGCAGGTGGCGGCGTGCCCGGCGTCGGGTCCAGGGCGGCGGGGCGTCCGAAGCGGTAACCCTGGCCGAGGGTCGCGCCCAGGGCCCGGGCGGTGCGCTCGTGCTCGGCGGTCTCGATGCCCTCGGCGATCACGACGGCGTCGTTGCGCTCGGCGTAGTCGCCAACCGCCGCGGCGACGCGGGCGACGTCCTCGTCGAGGGGTTCCTGGACGAGCCGCTGGTCGAGCTTGACGACCTCGGGGCGCAGGAAGGGCATGAGTGCGAGCGAGGCCGGGTGGCTGCCGACGTCGTCGAGGGCCACGGCGATCCCGACGTGGCGCAGGCGGGTGGCGAACCATTGCAGGCGGGCCGGGTCGCCGGTGAGGGCACGCTCGGTGAACTCCAGGACGATGCGACCGCCCCGCGCCGCGAAGGTCACCGCGTCCGGCGGCGGCGGACCGAGGGGGATGCCGTCGGGCTCGATGTTCAGGAACAGGGCCGACGGTCCCGCCGCGCCGGCCTCGAGCGCCGTGGCGAGGGCCAGTCGGCGGCAGTGCTCGTCCAGCTCCGCGAGGTGCCCCGTGGTCCGGGCGCGGGCGAAGAGGTCCTCGGGGCGGTGCCACGCGCCGGCGGGTCCCCGGGTGAGGCCCTCGTGGGCGACGACCGCGCCCGTCGCCAGGTCGACGATCGGCTGGAAGACGCTGCGCAGGCCGGTGAGATCGGGCTCGGCGTCGACCACGCGCAGCGCGTCGGCCACGACCACCTCGTTCCGCTCCCGATGCGCGTCCCCGGGTCCGACGCGCCAGCATCAGTGACACGGAGCGTACCTACGTGCACCGAACGAGCTAGCGTTCGGGGACCGACGCCACCCCGACGGACGACACGAGGGTCACATCGGTGACGTCGGGGGTCGGCACGGTCCGGGCGAGCAGCGAACGCGCGACCTCCAGGACCAGCGGGCGGTCGTGGGTGAGGACGTAGTCGAAGGTGCGGTCGGGGTCCACGCCGGCGGGCCGCGGGGCGCCGTCGAGGTCGCGGGCGACGAGAGCGGCCGCGAAGTGCGGCCCGACCACGGCGACGCTCCACTCGCGGCTCACCGGGTCCTCGGACGCCAGGTCACCGCCCCGGACGCCGGGCTCGGGCTCGGCGGGCATGCCGGTGCCGAGGACGCCGACGAAGGCGGCCGTCCTCGCGAGCTTCCGGTAGCGGCGCCGCGTCGCGGGGGTGAAGTGCTCGGCCCGCTCGAAGGCCGCGACGACGACGGCGAGTTCCCCCATCTCCGCGGCCTGCCGCTCGAGGAAGTGGCTCACCGCGAGCAGCAGGGGCGCCGTCGCCCGCCGGGGCGTGCGGGCCCGGGCGACCGCGGCGAAGGGGCTCGCGCGCGCGATCGGGGCGGCGGGCCGGCGCCACGCGGGCACGAGACGCGGCGGCCCGAGCCCCGGCAGGATCGCCGACGCCCGCTCCCCCTGGCCGAACCAGAAACCCTGGCCGAGCGTCGCGCCGAGGCTGCGCGCGGCGGCGAGGTGGTCGGGATTCTCCAGGCCCTCCGCGAGGACGAGGGCGCCGCTGGACTCCGCGTAGGCCGCGACCGCGGACATGATCCCGGCGACCCCGGGACCCGGCCGGGACTGCACGAGCCGGAGATCGAGCTTGACGACCTCGGGGCGCAGGAAGGGCATGAGCGCGAGCGAGGCCGGGTGGGCCCCGACGTCGTCGAGGGCGATGTGGAAGCCGCGGCCCCGCACCTGGTCGGCGAAGGCGAACAGGCGCGCCGGGTCGGCGGTGAGGTCGCGCTCGGTGAACTCGGCGACGACGTGCACGCCCCGCGCCGCGAGGTCCGAGGACGCCGCGAACGGCGTGAGGCGGGCCGCGACGGTGAGGGGCTCGACGTTGACGAACAGGGCGAGCGGCCCGGACAGACCCGCGGCGTACGCCTCCTCGACCGCACGGCCCCGACAGAGCGAGTCCACCTCGGCGAGCCGCCCGAACCGGCGCGCCGCCGCGAAGAGGGCGTCCGGGCGTTCGAGGGGGCCACCGGCGGGGCCGCGGGCGAGGGCCTCCACACCGACGACGTCCCCCGACGCGAGGTCGACGATCGGCTGGTAGATCGGCTCGACGGCGCGGCCGGCGAGCAGCGCGTCGAGCGCCGCCTCCTCGTCCCCGTCCGGCACGGACGCTCCTTTCCCGGTGCGTCGCGCCCGACGGTACGCCCGTTAACCCGAGAGGAGGCCGTCGATCGCCCCGTCCGGGTGTCGGAGTCACCGAGCGTGACGGCCGGGCCGGGTGTGCCGCGACCGGGGCGGCGGCGGGGCAGACTGGGCAGCGATGGACTCCACGCGCGTCGATCGTTGGCTGTGGGCGGTGCGCCTGTCGAAGACCCGGGCGGACGCCGCCACCGCGTGCCGGGGCGGGCACGTGCGGGTCAACGACAAGCCGGCGAAACCCTCCACGGCCGTGCGCGCCGGGGACACGGTGCGCACGCGGCTGTACGACATCCCCCGCGTCGTCGAGGTCGGGCGCGTCATCGAGAAGCGCGTCGGCGCCCCCGAGGCCGTGGCCTGCTACGTCGACCACACCCCGCCGCCGCCCCCGAAGGAGACCGTCGCCGCGGTGGCGCACCGCGAGCGCGGCGCCGGCCGGCCGACCAAGCGCGACCGGCGCCGGATGGAGGCGTTCGAGCGGGCCTCGCTGGGGCACACCGTGGAGCACGACGTCGAGGACTGAGGAGGACTACTGCCCGTTCCGCGTCACCGAGAAGTTGGTCGTGGCGAGCCCGGTCCCGCCGATCCACGGCTCGAACCCGGCCTGCACGCTCGTCATGTACCAGCCCGGCTTCGCGGCGCCCCGCTTCGTCGCGTCGGCGACGAAGGTCGGGATCGAGAGGTTCGTGACGGAGTTCGTGGCCTCCTTGCGGACGTAGGAGATCGTCGGGAGGTCCAACTTGCCCAGCCAGACGTCGTAGGGCACGCCGTCGAGCGTGGTCTCGCCGACCTTGCTGCCGATGGGGTTCACGCGCTTGGTGTGCTTCAGCCAGATCATCAGCTCGAGACCGGTCGGGCGGCCGGTCTTGCGGGCGGTCGGGTCGAGCCAGATGTCGTAGGAGACGTTGTAGTCGCCCGTGGCCGGCGTCGTGGTCGCCCAGGAGGTGCGCAGGTCCCCGAGGTCGGAGAGCGGCCGCGGGAACGGGGTGCCCTTGGTGCAGTTGCCGTAGTTGCAGCCGAAGACCATCGAGGGGTACGACGCCGGGCCGCTCGGCTTGTTGTGGTTGGCCTCGACCCGGAAGCCGGTGTCGAAGGCGACGATGCACTGGGTGCTGCCCGCGCCCCAGAGGTCGTTCTGCACCTCGTAGCGCCCGCCCGCCACCGGGGTGGAGCCGAACTTGTCGCACACCCGCTTCTCGTTCGGTTCGCGCGGCGTTCGTGTCGGTGTCGGGTGCGCCGCCGTGGTCACCGCGGCCGGCATGAGGATCGCGCTCGTCGCCGTGGCGCTCCCCTGCGGGACGACGGTGGTGAGCACGACGAGCGTGACGAGGCCGAGCCCGCCGATGAGGGCGCGCACCGCCTCCGGCCCGCGCCGGGCCACGGTGTCGATGCGGCGGTGGCGACCTCCTCGGCGCGCCGACCACCGGCTCGTCCCGTCGTTCGTCCTCGGCCAGCGACCGCTCATCCCGCTCGTCCTCCCCGTTG
>JAVXWR010000552.1:0-4857 GCA_032230725.1 Actinomycetota bacterium | reverse complement strand
GGGCCCTGCCCGCCGGAGGTGAGTCCGGTCGGTCCGATCGCGGGCCCGGATCCCGCGAGCGCGGCCCAACCGTGCTCCGATCGCCCCGCGGCGGCCCGCGCAACTCATGCGGTCGTTGCCGCGCTCGACGCACCGGGTCAGCGCCGTTCCGTCCACCTCTGAGCTACACGGACGGTGCGATTGGCGAGCCGGGGCGTTGATCGGTCCGATCTACCGTCTTGCCAGACGTAGCTCGTCGATCCCATCGGTCCGAAAGGAGTTGCATCATGCACACCAACGCGAAGGCCGCGGTCGTGAGCGCCGACGAAGCCGACGTCCTGTGGTTCCTCGGGGGCGACCTGTTGCTCGTGAGAATGCCCGGCGAGCGCACCGGCGATCAGCTCATGCTCATCGAGGCCACCGGGCCACGAGGAAGCGCACAGCCGTGGCATCGCCACCGCTACGACGACGAGACCTTCCACATCCTCGACGGTGAAATCACCATCTGGTGCGACGACCAGCCCGGTCCTGCGCGGTCGCCCCGGAGACACCGCCTTCCTCCCCCGCCAGGTCCCGCACACCTTCCGCGTCAACTCTGGGACTGCACGCCGGCTCGTAATCGGCACTCCGGCGATGTCAGATCGGTTCTTCCGCGTGGCTGGCGAGCCGGCTCCGTCCAAGAACGGACCGCCGATCCCACCCGACATGGACAAGATCATGGCCAGCCAGGAGGGTTCGGAATCGAGATCCTCGGACGGCTCTCACTCTCGACAGCGACCGGATCATGTGAGGGCTGATCGACCGCTTCGATGCGACCGTGCCCTGCGACCGGTTGCGGCTGTCGACCGGGCACGGTCAGTCGTTCAGAGTCGTCCCGTCGCGGTCCCGCGTGCGCGCTCGTTGACCCCGGGGGCCAGGCCTCGCCGGCTGCCGATGACCTCGCCGTGCTGCTCACCGAGCGGTTCACCCACGGCGACGCGGCATCGGGCCTGCTCCCCGGCACGCTGCCGACGCCGCCGACCGAGATCATCGGTCGCGAGCACGAGATCTCCGCCGTCGGCGCCCTGCTCCGCGACCCGGCCGTCCATCTGGTGACGCTGGTCGGTCCGGGAGGCATCGGCAAGACCCGGCTGGCGCTGGAGGTGGCCCGCGAGGTGGGCAGCACCGTCCCCGCCGAGCTGGACGGCGTGTCGTTCATCGATCTTGCCGCGGTCGGGGACGCGAGCATGTGGCCCGACGCGGTGGTCGCGGCCCTCGGCATCCGCCCGGAGGGCACCCGCCCGGTGCTCGACCTGCTCATCGACCGGCTCCAGGGGCGTCGGCTCCTGCTCGTGCTGGACAACGTCGAACAACTGGTCCCCGCCGCACTCGACCTGGCCGCGCTGCTCGCGGCCTGCCCCGACCTGACCGTCCTGGTGACCAGCCGCATCGTCCTGCGGCTGCGGGGCGAGCGCGAGGTGTCGCTGACGCCTCTCCCCACGCCCCCGGTCGGCGCCTCCGACGGTGCCCCGGGCGACCTCGAGTCCGTCGAGAGCTCGGCCCGTGCAGCTCCTCGTCGCCCGGGCCGGGCAGGTGCGCCCCGGCTTCGCCGTCACCGACGCGAACGCCGCCGCCGTCGCCGAGCTGTGCCGGCGCCTCGACGGGATCCCGCTCGCCCTGGAGCTCGCCGCCGCCCAACTGCGACTGCTGACTCCCGCGGCACTGATCCGCCGACTCGGTGAGCGCCTGGACCACTCGCTCGACCTCGTCGCGGACACGGCCGACCTCCCCGATCGCCAGCGCACCCTGCGCGCCACGATCGCATGGAGCTACAGCATGCTCGGCGAGGCCGAACGGCTGCTGCTCGCCCGCCTCTCGGTGTTCACCGGCAGCTGGACGCTGGAGGCCTCGGAGGCCGTCGGCACCGTAGACGGCGACCTCGACGCCCTCGACACCGTGACCTCGCTCGTCGCCCAGAGCCTGATCCGGACCGACGAGTCCGACTCCGCCGAGGTGCGCTTCCGGATGCTCGACACCATCCGCGCCTACGCCGGCGAGCGACTGACCGACCGCGACGAGGCCGCCGCCACGAACTCCCGGATGGCGCGCTATCTGATCGACATGGTCGAGAAGGTTCGCGACGCGCTGCAAGGAGCGCAGAACCGCGCGGCGAGCGAGCGGCTCGACCGCGAGCGCGACGAGATCCGCTCGGCCATCGACTGGGCCCTGCGCACGGACGACGCGGAGACCGTCGGCCGGCTGCTCACCCCGCTGTTTACATACTGGTGGAGCCGAGGCCTCCTCCCGATGACCTACGAACTGGCGGAGAAGGCCTCGCTGCTGCCGTCGGCCGGAACGATGGCCCCCTACGCGTCGGCGCTCCTGTCCGGTGCCCGCGGAATGGCCATGGTCATGGTCGGGCGCACCACCGAGGCCGAACCGGTGCTGCGCGAGACGGTGACGACGGCCGCCGCGCTCGGCAACGACCGGTTGCAGGCCTATGCCCTGCTCGGGCTGGCGGGGGCGGTGGTGCAGCGAGGCGTCGACGACGCCTGCGACCGCCTGGACGAGGCGGCAGCCCTCTTCCACATTATCGGTGACCTGTGGGGCCTGGCGCTGACGCTGTCCACGCGGGGACAGCTAGCGCTGGCCGCCGGAGAAACGACCCGGGCGTGCTGCCTGCACCTCGACGCGCTGGCCGCCGCCGAGACGATCGACAACGACCATCTCCGGGCCCAGATCCTGGACATGCTCGGACTCGACGCCGTCGCGGTCGATGATCTCACCGGCGCGCGACATCACCACACCGAGGCCGCCGCGCTCCACACCCGTCTGCTGGACTACGAGGGATCGGCGTACGGACTCTCCGGGCTCGCAGGCCTCGCCCTGGCGCTGGGCAGACCGGAGGCATCGGCCCGCCTGATCGGCGCGTCCGCCCGCGCCCGTCAGGTGGTCGGGGTGACGCGGTGGCCGGGGATGGCCTCGATGGAGGACCAGCGGAGCGCGGCCACCGCCGCGGCACTGGATCCCGCGACCTATGCGAGGGCCCACGCCGAAGGCGCCCGGATGCCGATCCGCGAGGCGCTCGCCTACGGCGTGGCCGCTACCGGAGCGGACGGCTCGCCTGCCCCGCTCCCCGAGGAGGGTCGAGTGACCGCTGAGGTCGGCGCGTGACGACCGTCCTGATCACGCAGTGCCTGCAGCGGGACTTCGTCGACCCGATCGGTCGGCACGATCCGCTGCCGAACGAACTCCACGTCGGCTACGGCGAGGCAACCCGCCTGCTCGGGGCGGACCCGACCGCGGGCCCGCTCGCCCAACTGATCGACTGGGCCCACGGGCAACCGACGGACTCGATCGACCTGATCCACATCCGCGACTGGCACGACGCCGACGACCCCGCTCAGGCCGAGCACCTGCAGCGCTTCGGCGCGCACTGCATCCGGGGCACGGCCGGGGCCGCGCTGGTCCTCGGGATGGACGAGCGGGCCGCCGTCGCCGACAACGAACTGGTCGTCGACTCCCGCACCCTCAACGACCTCGAGGGGACCGACCTCGTTGGGCACCTCGAACGGATCCGGTGCGCCCACGGCGGCGAGCCGCTGCGGGTCGGCATGGTCGGGGTGTGGACCGAGGCGAAGGTCAGCTACCTGCTCTACGACCTGAAGACGCGACTGGGCATCGATGCGCTGGCCACGTGCACGGCGCTGACCGCCAGTGCGTCGCGCGCCCAGCACTTCAACGCCCTCGCCCAGCTCGAGAAGCTCCTCGGCGTGTGCTGCTTCGAGTCCCTGGCCGAGTTCGTGGACTGGCTACGGCCCGGCGCCGAGCTCGACCTCCCGCGCCATCCGCTGGGGTACGAACCACGGATCGGCGGGGCAGGGGTCGACCTGCGGCCGCGCGACCGCGCCATCGTCGCCCACCTCTTCCGGGAGAGCACCGAGGTCGACCTGGAGCCCCTCTCCGGCGGGTTCTCCGAAGCCCTCGTGTGGCGCGCGACGAGCCACGACGCGCTGGGACATCAGCAGGCGCAAGCGGTGGTCAAGCTCGGCCCCAACCGTCTCATCGCCCAGGAGCGCGTGGCATTCGAGCAGGTCGAAGACGTGCTCGGCAACCACGCGCCGCGCGTGCACGGGTTCGTCGACCTCGGTGACCGGGCCGGCCTAAAATACTCCTACGCCGCGATGGGACACGGCCCGGTCGCGGCCCTGCAATCGATGTTCGCCGCCGACATGCCGACCGGCCGCCTCCTCACCATAGTGCGGACGGCATTTCGCGAGGTCCTCGGCCCGCTCTACGCCGCGGCCCGTTACGAGCGGCTGCCGCTGCTCGAACACTACGGATTCACCCCGGCCCTGGAACCGCAGGTCCGCGCGTGCGTCGCCGCCCTCACCCCGGACGCTGCGGTGCTCGAGTTCCCCGGTGGGCTGCGGCTGCCCAACGTCGCCGACTTCTACCGCCACTTCCTGACCCACCACCCCCTGCCCATGCAGGAGTACCACTACGTGTCCTACGTCCACGGCGATCTCAATGCCGCGAACATCCTCGTCGACGCGCACCGCAACGTCTGGATCGTCGACTTCTTCCACGCGGGTCCAGGGCACGTCCTGACCGATCTCGCCAAGTTCGAGAACGACCTGCTCTACGTCCTCACCCCGGTCGACGACGCGGACCAGCTCCTGGAGGCCCTCGCGATCACCCGGGCCCTGCGTTCGGTCGAGGACCTACGGGGCCCGCTTCCCGCCTGTCCGGAGCAGGTCCGCTCTCCCCGGTTCGTGCGGGCGTGGGACGTGCTCGTCGTGCTGCGACGGCTCGTCTCGCGGCTCTGCCAGGCCGACCGCAACCCCCTGCAGCTGCACGTGGCGCTGCTGCGCTACGCCGTGCACACCCTCGGGTTCC
>JAVXWR010000543.1:0-5414 GCA_032230725.1 Actinomycetota bacterium | reverse complement strand
GCCACCCGCATGCTCGAGACCGGCCCGGAAGCCGCCTTCGACCGCCTCTGCTCCCTCGCCGCCACCATCCTCGACGCCCCGATGACCTACATGACGGTCGTCGACGACGTCCGTTCCTTCCTCAAGGGCGCTCCCGACCCCGCGGTGATCTGCGGGCCGGAGGGCACGTTCGAGGTGCCGGCCCGCGAGGCCGCGTGCCAGATCGTCGTGGACAGCGGCGAGGAGGTCGTGGTCGGCGACACCGCCGCGGACCCCCGGCTGCGCGACCTCGTCCAGATCAAGGAGTTCGGCGCCCGCGCGTGGATCGGCGTGCCCATCCTCGACCCGGACGGCTACGTGCTGGGCAACATGTGTGCGATGGACAGCCGGGTCCGGGAGTGGACCCCCGGGAACCTCGAGTCGCTGCGCACCCTGGCCGCCGCCGTGAACGACGCGATCGCCCTGCGGCTGGCGGCCCGCGACCTGCAGAACTACGCCGACCACGCCGCCGAGCTCGCCGAGACCCTCCAGCAGTCGCTGCTGCCGATGCACCCGCCGCACGTGCCCGGCATGACGATCGCGACCCGGTTCTCCCCCGGCGGCACCGGCGTGGAGGTCCTCGGCGACTTCTACGACGTGGTGCCCCTGCAGAACGGGTTCGGCGTCGTGATCGGCGACGTCTGCGGCAAGGGCGCCGTGGCGGCGCGCACCACGGCGATGGCCCGCTCGGCGGTGCGCACGGCGGCGCACTCGGAGCCCGACCCCGCCGTCGTGCTCGACACCGTCAACGAGGTCCTGCTGTCCTGGTTCGGTGCCGGACGCAGCTTCGTCACCGCCATCTACGCGACGTTCACCCGCCACGGAACCGGCTGGACCGTCGCGATCGCCGGGGCGGGACATCCGCCGGCCTTCCTCCGCCGCGCCGACGACAGCGTCGAGCAGCGTCCCGGCGGCGGGCGCGTCCTGGGCCTGACCGCCGAGCACCCGACCGCGATCGACGTGGTCGACCTGCGCCCCGGCGACGCCCTCGTCCTCTACACCGACGGCATCACCGAGGCCCGCGACCCCGCGGGCGCCCAGTTCGACGAGCCCGGCGTCGCGGCGGCCCTCGGCGGCGTCCGCCACCGGGTCCCCGAGGCCGACGAGATCGCCGACGGCCTCGTCACGGCGGCGCAGATCCACACCCAGGCGTCCAACGCCGACGACGCCGCGGTCGTCGTCGTGCGCGTCGACCCGGTGGCGTGAGCGTCAGTCCCGCCGTCGCGCGACCGCAGCCGCCACGGTGCTCGGCCACGGCAGCACGCGCCCGGTGACCGCGGCGTACCCCGCGTACCCCGGCAGGTCGCGCCGGAGCAGGGCGTCCTCGGCGTCCATCCGGTGCCGGTAGGCCGTCCCGACGGCCGTCAGGGCCAGCGCCGGGGCCACGGCGTTGCGGGCGGTGAGCGCCGCACCGGCCCAGAGCAGGAACACGCCGAGGTAGCCCGGGTGCCGCACCACGCGGTACGGCCCGTCACGGATGACCGGCTGGTCGGCGACGACCCGGAGCGTGCGGGCGTAGTGCCCGCGCAGGGTGCGCATGGCCCAGACGCGCAGGCCGACGCCGCTCACCTCGAGGGCGAGCCCGAGCGGCGCGCACGACCGCGGGAGCCGTGCCGACATCAGGGCCGGACTGGCGATGATCGCGCCGGCCGAGAAGAAGTACGCGCGCGGCAGCTCGGCGATGCCCGCCTGGTCCTCCGGCGCGCCGGCACCGTCGGCGACGACCTCCGGTCGGAACGCCTCCATCACCCGGATCCCGGCGAAGGCACCGGCGACGCCGACGACGGCCCACACGGTGTCGCGGACCGTCCGGTCGATCACACCCATGACGCACGGACCCTATCGCCGACCGCGTCCCCAGGTCCCGGCGTCAGCCCGTGGTCCGGACCGGCCCTGCGGGTTGGCTGCGGCCCTGGGCGGCCTCGGCGGCGAGCCAGCGGGAGATGTCGACGAGCTTCAGGTTCGTCTCCTGGGAGGAGGACACCAGCATCCGGAAGGCCTGGTCGTCGTCGATGGCGAAGCGGCTCATGAGGATGCCCTTCGCCTGGCCGATCACGTCGCGGCTGTCGATCGCGTGCTTGAGGTGGGTCGCGCGGTCACTGCCGTAGAGCAGCACCCCGGCCTGGATCCCGAACAGCCCGACGATCCTGCGGGCCTGCTCGTCGAAGGCGTCGGGGGCGCGGGAGTAGAGATTCAGCGCCGCGCGCATGGTCGGCGCGGCGCAGAGCTGGGTCGACATCAGCGACCGGAACCCGAACGCCACGGCCTGGGGGGCGAATTTCGGCCAGCGGGCGGCGTCCTCGCCGGCGAGGTCCTGCGCCAGGACGACACCGTCCTCCTCGGGGTCGGTCAAGGCGGTGATGCACGGTCCCTCGTACAGGTCGCCCTGGGTGCGGTCGAGCTCGCCGATCTCGTGGGCGGTGGGGTGGCGTGTCTCGACGACACCCTGATGGGTCATGGAGATGCTGCCGGCGTCCACGCGGGGGACGGTCTCGACGGCGGTGAGGACGATCTGGCCGAGGGTGGCCTCGAGGTCCTCGATGCTGCGGCGGGTGACGAGCCCCAGGGCGGCGGTGCGCAGGGCGACGACGAGCCGGTCGGACTGGTTGGCGTCCACAGGACGGTCCCACCTTCGATGATGGCGGCGGGGACAGAGCCGGCGCGACATCGATGGTGCGCTGGCGAGGCAGAGCCGGAGCGGCATGCGCTGCGCTCTACCCCCCACCGAAGTCCGGTGGTCCAGGACGCACATGAAGTAAGGACGACAGGACGCATGTCGAAAGCTGCGACCGCTGTCCGAGAGCGGCCCGTGGTCACGGCCCGCGACCATGACCATACTCCGGAAGAAGGCGGGGAAACGGGTCTCGACGCCGCTCATCCGCGGACGGTCACCGCCGCTCGATGCCGCCCCTCCGGCCGCCGGCAACCCGGCAGCCGGAGGGAGCGACCCGTCCGGCTGCACTGCTGAACCGAACTCACGACGTGCCGTCGACACATCGCCTGGTTCGGCTCCACTGCCCGGGCCGGCACACGGTGGCTGCCCGACGCCGCTCCGCCGTGAAACACCCGCGCGGCCGGTCCGGCCGCAGGACGGTCACGCGACCGAGCTGCCGGTCGAGGCGACCGGGACGCCCATCCGACCGAAGAACTCGACCAGGCCTCGGGGGGCGTCGTCGGCGAAACACAGGTCGAGCCCGCGAGCGGACTGCCGGGCGGCGTCGGTGGAACGCGGGAACATCACCGACTCGTACGCGCGCAGCGCGGCCTCGACGTCGTCTCCGTGCTCGATCAGCGCCAGCGCCAGCTCGGCGCCGTCGAGCATCGCGGCGTTCGCGCCCTCGCCGGCGAACGGCGACATCAGGTGGGCGGCGTCGCCGATCAGGGTCACGCCCGGGATGCGCGGCCACGAGTGGCCGGTGGGCAGGGCGTAGATCCGGCGGGCCACGATCTCGTCGTCACAGTGGCGGATCAGGTCGCGCAGCGGCGGGGTCCAGTCGACGAACTCCGCCAGCAGGGCGGTACGGGTGGCGGCCGGATCCGACCAGTCGACGCCGCGTACGTCGAGCCAGTCCTCGGCGGCGCGGAGCATGGCTCCCAGATGCAGGTCGCGGCCTCCGTGCCCGCCGAGGTTCTTGTTGTCCGACAGGGCGAACACGCTCCCGGTGCCGACCAGGGCGGCGGAGGCGGGCACCGTCGTGGGCGCATCGGTGACGTGGAGTTCGAAGTAGCTGATCCCGGCGTACTCCGGAGAAGCATTCGAGAGCAGCGGACGGACCCGCGACCAGGCGCCGTCGGCCCCGATCAGCAGGTCCGTGGTCCGGCGCGAGCCGTGGGCGAAGGTGAGCTCGTACCGGCCATCGCTGCGGCGGTCGGCCCGGCGCAGCTTGTGGCCCCAGACGACCCGTTCCGGGTCGAGCGAATCCAGCAACAGGCCGCGCAGTTCCGTGCGGTCGACCTCGGGTCGCCCGAGCTCGCCCGAACCGTCGGGGGAGGCCTGGTCGATGAAGACGGTGCCCGCCTTGTCCATCACCCGCATGGCCTCGGCCTGCGGGCGGGTGAGCCGACAGAACTGCTCGTACAGTCCCGCTCCGCGCAGGGCCAGCTGGCCGGACTCGACGTGCAGGTCGAGCAGGCCGCCCTGCCTGCGAGCGTCCGCAGAGGCGTCGAGTTCGTAGACGGTGCAGGCGATGTCGTGCTGCGCCAGGATGCGGGCGAGCACCAGCCCGCCGAGACCGCCGCCGACGACGGCGATGGACGGGGAGGACGAAGAAGGCACGTCGCCACCTCGAACGTGATCGAATGCGTGAGACGTGTACGGCGTACGCGTTCAGACGTATACACCGTATTCTTCTCACACGACGTACGCAACCGACCCGAGGAGCGCCGCCGTGGCCGACGAACCGCCGCCCGTCATCTGGGCGCGTCTGTCCACCCAGGGCCGCGGACCGGTGCGCACTCTCGACCACGTGGCCATCACCGCGGCCGCGGTCGCCCTGGCTGACGAGGACGGGGTCGACGCCATCTCGATGCGCAAGGTCGCCGGGCGGATGGACCACAGCCCGATGGCGCTCTACCGGCACGTCGGCAGCAAGGACGACCTGACCGAGCTGATGTACGACGCGGTGCTGGGCGAGTTGGACCTGACCGGCATCCCGTCCGGGAGCTGGCGGGCCGACGTCGCCCGGCTGGCCCAGGGGATCCGCCGGCTCCACCACGCCCATCCCTGGATCGCCCGGTTCGGGCACAGACCGACCCTCGGACCCAACGCCCTGCGTTTCCTCGAAGCCGGGCTCGCCTGCGTGGACGGGCTCGGCCTCGACATCGACGCGATGATGGATCTGCTGTCCACCGCCCTGCAGTTCACCCGGGGCTTCGTCGAACAGGAACTGGGAGAGGTCGACGCGCAGCGGCGCACCGGCCTGGACTTCGCGGGCTACCAGCGCCAGACCGGGCCGTTCATCTCGCAGCTGCTGCAGGAGGGCGAGCTCCCCTACCTGAAGCGGCTGATCACCGAGGCCGAGGACCTCCCCGACCCGGACGTCGTGTTCGAGCGCCGCCTGGCGATGGTGCTGGACGGGTTGACGGCCAGGATCGGCCGTTCGCGCTGACGCCGGCCCGAGCCTGCCAGGACGGCCGCTGTGCTCATCATGCTGGTCGGGGTGGCGGGATTCGAACCCACGGCCCCTCGCTCCCAAAGTCCTCGGAGCGAGGCTCAAGCTGTCCGAACAGGTCCCGCAGTAGGGATGCAAGAAGACCCCGGACGACGCCAGAAGACCTGGAACTGGCTGCGCACCCACGACCACGCGCCAGTGCTGCTTGACGTCGCCGAGACCGCCGGCATACACGGCGCCCGTCGCTTCATGGACGGCCTCGCAGCCAGATACGGCGAGGAGGAC
>JAVXWR010000532.1:0-15982 GCA_032230725.1 Actinomycetota bacterium | reverse complement strand
GCCCTCGTCGTCCTCCTCGTCACCGGCTCGATCCGCTTCGCGAGGCGCCGACGACGAGCCGGGGAGCTCTCCGAGTGGGCCGCGCGGGAGGGCTGGACGTTCTGCGGGTCGGACCCGTCGGTCCGGGCCATCGGCTGCGGTCCCGCGGAGCACGGCGCCACCGAGCGTCACGTGCTCCGCGGCATCGCACGCGACGGGTGGCCGGCCACGGCGTTCGAGTCCCGGTACACGGTCCGGCACACCGGCTTCTCCGACGGCGAGGGCGGGGGCGGCGGCGACAGCACGTCCGTCGTCGTGGACGCGGTCGTCGTCACGTCGGTGAGCCCCTCGGCGCCCGGTGGCCACCCGATGGTGCAGGTGTCGCCGTACCGGGGCGTCGGGTTCCTGCGTGGCCTCGGGCGCGACCGACGCGCGGTCGTGACGGGCCGGCGGGACTTCGACGACCGGTTCGACCTGCTCACCGAGCATCCCGGCTGGGCGGCGGCCACGGTGGGACCGGACGTGGTGGGTGACGTGGCTGGTCTCGGACCCGCGGATGCGCACGACCTCGTTCCGGCTGCACGGTGACGCCCTCGTGCTCTGGCAGCGCGGCGAGCTGAGCCCGCAGGTGCTCGAGCTCCTGCTCGACCTCGCCACCGAGCTGCGCTCCCGCCTCGGCCAGGAAGGGGCTCGCGCGGTCGCCTGAGCGCCCCGGTGTCAGGACGGCTCCACCCTGACGTCACGTGTCAGGGACGGACCATCGCCGGCACGGAGATCGTTTCCCGTCGCGGACCCGAGCGCTCCGCGGCCGGATCCGGACCGCCCCGGGGGTTGCCGGTCCGTGACGCCGGGCACACGACGTGCACGCCCCGACCCGCGGAGGACCGCATGGCTGTCGACACCTCGATCCCCGCCGACCCCTCGGGAACGCCCCATCAGTTGACCGAGGCGCTCGGCACGGACTTCTTCTCGGTCCGCGACCAGTTCAGCCCGCAGCAGTGGGACACGTTCACCGCGGTGCGCCGCTTCGTCGACCACGAGGTGATCCCCGCGGCCGCCGAGGCCTGGGACGCCGCGGAGATGTCGTGGGACGTCATCCACGGCCTGCCCCGGCTCGGCATCGTCGGCGACGACATCACCGGTTACGGCTGTCCGGGACTCGACCCGCTCACCCACGGGCTGGTGACCATGGAGCTGGCCCGCGGGGACGGCAGCCTGGCCACGTTCCACGCCGTGCAGTCGGGACTGGCCATGAAGGCGATCGCGATGCTCGGCTCGGAGGAGCAGAAGCAGGAGTTCCTGCCGCCGATGGCCCGCCTCGACCTCATCGGCGCCTTCGGGCTCACCGAGCCCGAGCACGGCTCGGACTCCGTGTCGCTGGAGACCACCGCCCGGCGTGACGGCGACGACTGGGTCATCGACGGCCACAAGCGCTGGATCGGCAACGGGAGCATCGCCGGCCGGACGGTGGTGTGGGCCCGTGACGTCGAGACGCAGGCGGTCAAGGGCTTCATCGTGGACACGTCCACCCCGGGCTACGAGGGCGCCGTCATCCCCCGCAAGGGCTCGATGCGCTCGGTCTGGCAGGCCGACATCAGCCTCGACGGCGTGCACGTGCCCGACCGCGACCGGTTGCCCGGCGGCGAGTCCTTCAAGGACACCGGCCGCGTGCTCGCCACCACCCGCGGTACCTGTGCCTGGATGGCGCTCGGCCACGCGACCGCGGCCTACGACGCCGCCCTGCGCTACACGCTGGAGCGCAAGCAGTTCGGTCGCCCGCTGGCGTCGTTCCAGATCGTGCAGGAGCGCCTGGTCAGGATGCTCGCCGAGCTCACCGGGATGCAGCTCTACTGCATGCAGATCGCGCGGCTCGCCGAGCAGGGAGACCTGGCGCCGACCATCGCCGGCCTGGCCAAGATGAACAACACCCGCAAGGCGCGCTGGGTCATCGCCGAGGCCCGCGACCTGCTGGGTGGCAACGGCATCCTGCTCGACAACCACGTGATCCGGCACATGGCCGACATCGAGTCGATCCACACCTTCGAGGGAACCGAGACGGTGCAGACGCTCATCGTCGGCCGGGAGATCACCGGCCTCGGCGCCTTCACGTAGTCCGGGGCGCGCTCCTCACCCCTTCCACCACTTCGGGCCCTTCACCTCCACGGACCCGAACGCGACGCGGCCGGTGACGACCACGTGCGGCCGCCCGTGCGCCCGGCCGTCGCGGCGCTTGTCCTCGACGCTGCCCGCCGTCGCGCTGACCGCGTCGAGGGACGCGCTCGCCGTGGGCGGGAGCCGCAGCTCCACCGAGCCCAGCGTCATGTCGACGTCGATCTCGACGACCTCGTGGTCGATGACGGCCTCGGTGAGGTCGAGCTCCGCGGACCCGAGCCACCCGTCGATCTCCAGCCGCCGCGGCACCGCCCACGTCCCGGAGCGCTTCACCGAGGCCATCCGCGCATGCAGCGCGACGGTGCCGCTGGTGTCCCCCGCGGCGTAGGCGGCGCGGGCTCCGTCGGGCGGCGGGGTCGCGGCGCGGGGCCGGGACTCGGCCGCGGTCCGGGCACGGGCGCGGTCGGGATGCTCCAGCGGCAGGTCGACGACGAGGCCGTTGAGCTCCCGCCGGGTCCGCGCGGTGGTGGCGAGCCCGGAGCGCCGGTCGAACTCGAGCGTGTCGATCAGCCCGCGCGACACCGCTTCCTGCAGCAGGCCGACGACGTGCTCGCGGTCGTCGTGGTCGACCGGGAGGTCGGCGGGCGTCGGCGGCAGGTCGCCGGTCCGCTCGGTGGACCCCGCGGAGTCCGGCGCGGCGTCCTCCGGCTCGGCGGGCCGCGCCGCCGCCGGGGGGAGGGTGTCCGGGGCGGCGGCTCCCGACGTCGGATCGGAGGTGTCGGGACTCGCGGTGCCGGTTGCGCCGACGGGTGCGGGGGTCTGGTCGGGCCGGTCCTGGTCGGTCATGAGGACAGCCTGGCGTCGCGGCCGCCGCCGCACCTCCGGGTCGGACCCTGAACTCCACCCCGACTCCGGCCCGCGTCCACCGGGGTCGGCCACGGGTGTCTCGACGTCCATCGCCTCGTCTAGCGCTGTCTCGGACACATCCGATACAGGTCGATGGTGTCCGAGGCCGACGGTGATCGCGTCGAGGTGACCTGAGGTGTCCTCTCGGAGATCGACATCAGCACTCACCGTCCCTTCGACGTGATCACCGCGCGGGGAGACGAGGCGATCAGCCGACGCCCGACCCGGCCGGCTCGCGCCGCGCCGGCCCGGGCAGGACCGGCATCGCCTCGTAGCCGCGCAGGATGCGCGTCGCGCGGCGGCGGGCCTCGCCGGCCGGAGCGAGGTCCGGGAACCGCTCGAAGAGCGCGCGGAGCGCCACCTCGCCCTCCATCCGGGCGAGCGCGGCGCCGAGGCAGTAGTGGATGCCGCTGGAGAACGCGACGTGCTCGCGGGCGTTGGCCCGGCCCACGTCGAAGCGCGCGGGGTCGCCGAACACCTGCGGGTCGCGGTTCGCGCCGGCGAGCACCGTCACGACCAGGGAACCGGCCGGGATCTCCTGGCCGGCCACCTCGGTGTCGCGTCGGGCCCGCCGCGCGGTCCGCGAGACCGGGGACTCCACGCGCAGCACCTCGTCGACCGCCGTCGGCCACAGCGCGGGATCGGCCGCGAGGCGCGCCCGCTGGTCCGGGTGGTCGAAGAGCAGCCGGGAGCCGTTCGCGATGAGGTTGACCGTCGTCTCGAACCCCGCGGCCAGCACGAGCAGGGCCGTCGAGACCAGCTCGCGCTCGGTCAGGCCGGTGCCGTCGTCGTCGGCCACCGTGACGAGCTGGGAGAGCAGGTCGTCACCCGGGTCGGCGCGCAGCCGCCTCAGGTGCTCGGTCATCCAGCCGTGCAGCGCCGCCACGTTGCGCTGGACCAGCGACCACCGCTCGTACGGCAGGCCGAGATCCAGCGACGCGGCCGCCCCGTCACCCCAGGTCAGGAACTGCTCGCGCATCGAGGTGGGCGCGCCGAGCATCTCCGAGATCACGGTGACCGGGAGCAGGCTCGCGTAGCGCTCGACGAGGTCGACGGGCCCGCCGTCCGGGCGCGCGAGGGAGTCGAGCAGGTCCGTCGCGATCTCCTCGGTGCGCCCGCGCAGCGCCGCCACCCGACGGGCGGTGAAGGCCCGGGTGACCAGCCGCCGGTAGCGGGTGTGGTCCGGGTCGTCGACGGCGAGCATCGACGGCGGGTCGATGGGCCCCGGGTGCGGTGGCGGCCCGGCGAGGCGCAGGGCGAAGCGCACGGCCGCGGGCATGGCCTCGTCGCGGTCGGCCACCCCGAAGTCCTCGCTGCGCAGCACCTCGGTGCAGACGTCGTGGTGCACGCTCACCCGTGAGAACGCGCCCCGGGCGAAGGGGTACCGCTCGCGCAGCCGCTCGTAGTGGGCGAAGGGGTCCCCCTGCAGATCGGGATCGAGCAGCAGGGACGCGTCCGGGTTGCCCTGGCGGGCCTGGCGCCGGATCGCGGCCCGCATGAGCCCGTGTGTGGCCGCCCACCGCAGCGTGCTGCGCACCGCCATGCCCACCTCCCGGTCGAGTTGGTACGCCACGGTACCGATCGCGGTGCCGACGCGTCGAGTCGGCGCCGGCGGGTACCCGGGAGCCCGTGCGCACCTCTGTCTCCGCCCGCGGTCCCGTCACCCCCGACGAGGCCTGGGAGCGCTACGCCGACCTGGACCGCTGGCCCCGGTGGGCGCCGCAGATCAGCGGCGTCGACGCCGGGCGCCGCCGTCTCGAGGCCGGTCTGACGGGCACCGTGCGCGCCGCGGGCCTGCTGCACGTGCCGTTCGAGGTGCTCGCCGTCGACGAGCCGGCTCGCACGTGGTCGTGGCGCGTCCGGGTCGGTCCCGTCCGGCTGGTGCTGCACCACGGGGTGGAGCCCGACGGCGACGGCACCCGGTCGTGGTTGGTCACCGAGGGCCCGGCGCTCGTCGTCGCGCCCTACACGCCGATCGCGTTCGTCGCCCTGCACGCGCACGTGGGCCCGCACGCCCGCGCCCTGCACGGCTGACCGGGCCCGCCGTGACCCCCGACGACCCGGTGCGGCTGGTCCTGGTGTCCGACACCCACCTGCCGTCGCGCGCCAAGGAGGTCCCCGACGAGGTGTGGGCGGCGGTCGCGGACGCGGACCTCGTCGTGCACGCCGGGGACTGGACCGAGCCCGACGCCCTCGACGTGTTCGAGGCCCGCTCGCCCCGCCTGCTCGCGTGCTGGGGCAACAACGACGGCGACGAGCTGCGCGCCCGGCTGCCCGAGGTGGCCAGGGCCGACGTCGGGGGCCTGCGGTTCGCGGTGATCCACGAGACCGGCGACTCCCGGGGCCGGGAACGGCGCTGCGACGCGTGGTTCGGGCCGGGCTCGGACGACCCGGCCGACGTCCTCGTCTTCGGTCACAGCCACGTGCCGTGGGACTCCACGACGCCCGGCGGCCTCCGGCTGCTCAACCCGGGCTCCCCGACCGACCGGCGCCGCCAGCCGTTCTGCACGTTCATGACGGGGACGGTCGCCGGCGGCGGCCTCACGGTCGCGCGGCACGATCTCCCGCACCGCGCCCGGGGGCGTTCGCGCTGATCACCGGGGGTGGGCGGCCGGGTGACGGGCCGGGTCCGTGAGGTCGCGGCCGCGGCCGCGTCGCACGGTTTCCCGAATCGAGGGCACCGTCGGGACGGTCACGATCGTCCCCCTGCTCGAGCACGGAAAGTGATGGCCGTACCGTTCTCCCGTCACGTCGACCCGCACGACGACGTCACACGGCACTGACCCCCGATCAGGACCCGACTGGAGAACGGCGCTCGCCTCCGCACCCGCACCGCGGGGAGGAGCACGACGACGAGGGACGTGCGAGGACCGCTCGCCCCCTGCCATCGAGACGAAACGGCCCGATGACGCTTCTTGCCGAGAGACCTGCCGACGAGGTCGACGAGAGTGAGCTCGTCGTCGGTCGTCGCATCCAGGAGTTCTCGCAGCTGGCGGGACCGATCCGCGAGCTGGAGGACGACGGCCACGACTACCGGGTCTCCTACCGCGGTGTCGAGGTCGTCCACGGACGCGGGCGGGTGTGGCGCTCGCTCGCCGTCGCGGCGCTGAACTTCGCCTTCGAGGCCCTCTTCTTCCTCTGGCTGCTCCACCCCACGCACCGTCCGCCGGTCACCGGGCCGGTGATCGCGCAGTACGCGAACTGGGTCGTCATCGGCTCGATCGGGCTGATGGAGCTCCTCCGTCTGATCAACGTCTTCTCGCTCTCCCTCGCCTCGGTCATCTCGCGCGACCCGGTCCCGGTCCCTCCGCAGCCCAACCAGCGGATCGCGTTCCTGACCACGATCGTCCCGAGCAAGGAGCCGATCGACGTCGTCCGCGGCACGCTGCAGGCGGCACTGCGCATCCGCTACCAGGGGATCCTCGACGTCTGGATCCTCGACGAAGGTGACGACCCGGCGGTGCGCGCGATGTGCCGCGAGCTCGGGGTGAACCACTTCACCCGCAGGGGCGTCGAGCAGTACAACCGCAAGAAGGGCGCGTTCAAGGCCAAGACCAAGCACGGGAACTACAACGCGTGGGTCGCCGAGCACGGGGACTCCTACGAGATCTTCCTGTCGGTCGACCCGGACCACGTCCCGCTGCCCAACTACGCGGAACGCATCCTCGGCTACTTCCGCGACCCGGACGTCTCCTTCGTCGTCGGCCCGCAGTGCTACGCCAACGACGAGACGTTCGTGACGCGGGCCGCCGAGTCGCAGCAGTTCCCCTTCCACTCGCTGATCCAGCGGGCGGCGAACCGCTACAACGCCGCGATGCTCGTCGGGACCAACAACGCGATCCGCATCAGCGCCCTCAAGGGCATCGGCGGGCTGTCGGACTCGGTCACCGAGGACATGGCGACCGGCCTGAAGTTCCACTCGCGGCGCAACCCCCAGACGAAGGCACGCTGGAAGTCGGTCTACACCCCCGACGTCCTCGCGGTCGGTGAGGGCCCGTCGTCGTGGGGCGACTTCTTCTCCCAGCAGATGCGCTGGTCGCGGGGCACCTTCGAGGTCCTGCTCACCGAGTTCTGGCGCCGGCTGCCGATGCTCTCGCCGGGCCGCGCGCTGCACTACTGCCTGATCACGACGTTCTACCCGTCGATGGCGATCGGCTGGATCCTCGGCGCCGTCAACGCGGTCCTCTTCCTCTCGCTCGGCGTGCAGGGCGTCGTCGTGCCCGTCCAGCTCTGGCTGGCGCTCTACATCGACGCCACCGCCTTCCAGCTGTGGGTCTACCTGCGCAACCGGCGCTACAACGTCAGCCCCTACGAGGCCGAGGGCTCCTCCGGCGTCAAGGGCATGCTGATGTCGATCTTCGCCTCGCCGATCTTCGCGGCGTCGCTGGTCGCGACCCTGCTCCGGCTGCCGGCCCGGTTCGTCGTGACGCCCAAGGGGCTGTCCTCGACCTCGGACCACATCCTGACGTTCCGCCGCCACCTGCAGTGGGCCCTGGTCCTGGTCGCCGCCATCGTGACCTCGATCGTCATGGGTTACGCGGACGCAGCGGTGCTGTTGTGGCCCTCGGTCGCGCTGCTCGTCTGCCTCACGCCGCCTGCCCTGTGGATCATCGAGCGGGTCGTCGGCCGCCAGCCGGTGCTCACCGCGGAGGGCCCCCGGACCTCGGACGGGCGCACCGGCATCACCACCGAGTCGCTCCAGCGGGCGGCCCTGGACGCCCTCATCGCCGAGGGGCCTGCGTCGGCCCCGTTCCGCTCGCCGCTGGTCGACCGGCTCCCCGACGGCTGGGCCCGCACGGGGGTGCCCGTCACGGTCGGCGCCGACGGGGAGGACGCCCGGACGACGACGGTCCGCGCGGAGGAGTTCGGCGGCGCACGCGTGCCGCGCGAGGCCACCTCGGGCGAGCGGTACCGCCCGCTGCCGGGCGGGTGGCTGCGCACCGACGACCAGACCGCCGTGACCGAGGTGCGCCCCGCCGGTGCGCCCCCGGGGCCGAGGGCGAACGGGCTCCGGCCGAGGCCGGTGCCGTCGTCCGGGGAGCGCCGGGGTCGCCCCGTCCCGCCTCCCCACGGGGCGCCGATGCCACCGCCCACCGTGCAGAGCAACGGGCACGGGCCCGTCGGCCCGGCGGCGGGGCCCGGTGGCCCTGCCCGGACCGACGCGGACCGGCCCGGTCCCGCCCAGCCGGGCAGCGGTCAGCCCGGCGCCGGTCAGCCCGGTCCCCTCCCCGCGGCGGGGCCGACCCCGGCGAAGCGACCGACGCCGGCACCCCGGCCCGGACCCCGTCCCGGACCGGCGCCGGTCGACCCCGCACGCGGCTCCGGCGTGCCTCCCGCGGACCGTCCCGCGGCGGACGCCGGACGGGGGGGCGAGCCGAACCGTCCGGGAGCGGCCGACCCGCAGTCGGACGGCCCGCGTCCCGCGCCGAGCCGGCGCCTCGACCGGATGCGCCCCGTCCGGCCCGCGCCGGGCGCGGACGCGCCGCGTCCCGACGCCCGTCCGCGCCCCCGCCCGACCGAGGCGGACCCCGCATCGGGCCCGACGCCGACCGAAGCGCGCCCGCAGCCGGTCACGCGGACCGCGGCGGTCCACCGCAACGAGATCGCCCCTCCGGAGCGCCGGCCGCGCGTCGGGACGAACGGCCGCTCCGCCGTGGACGGCAGCGCAGGCACGCCGGCACCCGTCACCGGGGGATCCGCTCAGCAGGTCCACACCAACGGCGCCGCACCGGCGACGCCGGGCGCGACGGGGGACGGCGGCGCGATGAGCACCGCCGAGCGGTCGCTGCACGCCTCGACGGTCGCGGTCCGCGTGGTCGCGCTCGCGGCCGTGGTGCCGGCGGCCGCGCGTGGCGACGAGGCGCGGCCCCGCGAGCGGGAGCCCGAACAGACCGAGGCGAGCTGAGCTCGCCGAGGGCCGATCCGTCGGGACGGCGGATACGAACGGTCCCTGGGCCGTTCGGCTCCGGGCCGGCCCGTCAAGCGCGGGTGAGTACCGGGGTGCGAACGGGTCACATCGACCGGGATGGGACTCTGGCCCGCGACGGATTCGGTCCTCCTCGGGATCGATCATGAAGGACATCGGGGGTGGCTCGGAAGGATGTCGGCACGACGCAGGCTGATCGCCTCGGCGGCGCTGGGCGCGGTCGCGGCGCTCACACTGGCCGGATGCTCGGGGGGACCGTCCGAGCCGTCCCCGCAGCCCCAGCAGACGGTCGTGCCCCCCGCGGCGTCGGAGTTCTACGTGGACCCGGCTTCCGACGCCGCCAAGCAGGTCGACGAGTGGCGCAAGGGCGGTCGGATCGCGGACGCGGCGCAGCTCGAGAAGATCGCCCGCCAGCCCGTGGCCCGCTGGATCGGCAGCGAGGGCGACACGACCAACGAGACCAAGGGCATCGTCTCCCAGGCGAAGGCCGGGGGGCGCACCCCGGTGCTCGTCGCCTACAACATCCCGAACCGGGACTGCGGCCAGTACTCCTCGGGCGGCGCCGAGAACGACGACGCGTACCGCAGCTTCATCCAGCAGATGGCGGACGGCATCGAGGGCTACAAGGCCGTCGTGATCCTCGAGCCGGACGCGCTGCCCCAGACGCTGACCAAGTGTGACGGGCAGGGCGAGCAGGGGGACCGGGAGGGGCTGCTCGCCGACGCCGTGGACAAGCTCAGCGGGGCCGGCGGTGAGGTCTATATCGACGCGGGCAACCCGGGCTTCGTCAACGACGTCGGCCAGCTCGCCGACGGACTGCGGAAGTCGGGGGTCGACAAGGCGGCAGGCTTCGCGCTGAACGTCTCGAACTTCCAGACGAACGACGCGGTCGAGAGCTACGGCAAGAAGGTCTCCGACCAGCTCGGAGGCAAGAAGTTCATCATCGACACCAGCCGCAACGGCAACGGCGCCTACAACGGGCCCGAGCAACCGACCTGGTGCAACCCGCCCGGCCGCGCGCTCGGCACTCCGCCGACCCGCCAGACCGGCGACCCCCGCGTGGCGGCCTTCCTCTGGATCAAGCAGCCGGGCGGCTCCGACGGCGACTGCCGTGGTGCACCCGACGCCGGCGACTTCATGCCCGACTACGCCCTCGGGCTCGCGAAGGCGACGAAGAGTTCCTAGGTGGCCTACGGCCACGTGAGCACTTTCCGGCGCTATCACGACGGAAAGTGCTCACATCGGTTCGCAGCGAGTGGCCGAGTTGGTCAGTGCCGGTGAGGTTGTGAGCGCGAAGCGCACCTCAGGTCCCGTACGCGTGCACGACGGCGGCCATGTCCTTCTCGCCGTGCCCGCTCGACGACGCGGCCGCGAGCCGGTCGGCGATCGCGTCGGCGAGCGCGGTCGACGTCCCGGCCTCGGTCATGGCGTCCCGGACGAGGTTCATGTCCTTGATGACGCCGTCGAGCTCGAACGACGGGGGGTAGTCGCCCGAGAGCATCGCCTTGCCCTTGAGCTGGACGTAGGGCGCGTCCACCGCCTGGCCCTCGATCGCCGCGAGGAACTGCGCCGCGTCGAGCCCGAGGCCGCGGGCGAGCGCCACCGACTGCGCGGTGCCGTTCACCACTGTGCCGATCCAGGCGTTCACCGCGAGCTTCAGCTTGCTGGCGTCGCCGACGGTCTCGCTCACCCACTGGGTCCGCGCGCCCATCGCGTCGAAGGGCCCGGCGACCGTGTCCCGCAGCGACGAGGGCCCGGAGACGAGCCACACCAGCTGGCCGTTCTCGGCGGGCGCCTTCGTCCCGAGGACCGGCGCGTCCAGCACGTCGATCCCGCGCTCCCGGGCGAACGCCTCGACGCGCCGCGTGCCCTCGACGCCGACGGTGCTCGACTGCACCCAGACCGCGCCCTGCGGCCACGACTCCGCCACCTCGGCCATCACCGAGAGGACCGGCTCGATGTCGAAGAGCATCGTGACGACGACCTCGGCCCCGGCGACCGCCCCGGCCGCGGAGTCCGCCACCGTGGCGCCGTCGTCGGCCAGCGGCTCCGCCTTCTCCTGGCTGCGGTTCCACACGGTGACGTCGTGGCCCTCGCGGAGCAGGCTGCGGGCCATCCCCGCGCCCATGATCCCGGTGCCGAGTACCGCTACTGAAGTCATGGCGCCCGGGTACCCGGAGAAGTCAGCGGCCCATCGTGAAGAACTCCGCGTTGGGCCGCAGCGCGGTCAGGTGCGCGAGGCGGTTGGACATGGCGAACAGGGCCGTGATGGATCCGACGTCCCAGATCTCGTCCTCGGACAGGCCGGCCTCCCGGGCGGCGTCGACGTCGTCGTCGGTGAACGACGCGGAGTCGAGCGCGAGCGCGAGGGCCAGGTCGACGATCGCGCGCTGCCGGCCGGTGAGCTCGGCGCCGTAGGGGTTGGTGCCCACGTGGTCGGCGAGCTCCGGGTCCTTGCTGCGGACCCGCAGGATCGCCCCGTGGGCGACGATGCAGTAGGTGCAGTGGTTCGCCCCGGAGGTCGCGACGACGACGAGCTCGCGCTCGGCCTTGGAGAGTCCCTCACTCGAGTCCATCAGCGCGTCGTGGTAGTCCAGGAAGGCGCGGAGCTCGCGGGGGCGCCGGCCGAGGGCCCGGAAGATGTTCGGGACGAAGCCGGACTTCTCGGCGATCGCGCCGACCCGCTCGCGCAGGTCGTCGGGGAGGTCCGCGGGCTCGACGACGCCGAAGCGGCTGACTGCGCTCATGGCCCGACCGTAGTGCGGGGTCTACGACGGCGTGCGGAAGGCGACGTGGCAGCGCTGCTCGGTGACCGACTTGATGTGTGCGGTCGCGGGCCGGGACTGCGCCTGGAGCGCGGCGAGCTGATCGCGGTCGATCTTCTTCGGGTCGCCCCGGGTGCCCGCCAGCGAGCCCAGGGCCTGCTCGGTGAGCCGCTGGACGACCCGCCAGTCGTCCGCGAGCTCCGGCGGCGCGGTGGCCACGAGGTCGGCGACCTGACGGCGGGCGGCGGCGCTCGCCGCGGGGACGCCGCCCTGCCCGGACTGCGGCGAGGACTGCTCGGCCTGCACCCGGACCACGGTGTCGCAGTAGGACTTCGCGGCGGCGTCCAGGGTCGTCGTCGGAGCGGCGGGCACCGGGGCGGCGGCCGGGGCGGCGCCACCGCCGCACGCCGCGAGCACCATGCCCCCCGCGAGCACCATGCCCCCCGCCAGCACGAGGCCCGCGGCGGCCGCGGTGGTGCGCCGGCGGGTGCCCGTCGCCGCGGTCGTCGTCCGCATCCCTGGTCGTCCCCTCCTCGCGCACGTCGGCGTGGTGCGGACCCCGATGCTGGCACCCCCGCTCCCGCCCCTCCCGGGTGGGTCGGGACGGGAGTGGGGTGACACGGGCCGAGGAGGTCTCCCGTGCCGGAGGCCGTCATGTCACAGTGACCGGCATGCACGTGAGCGACGAACACCGGGCGGTCGTCCGGCGCTGGTGCGCCGCGCGGGTCCCCGAGTCCCAGCGCGACAGCGTGCAGATCTCCTACTCGGAGCGCGCAGGCCGGATCACGCTGTCCTGCCGGCGCGCCCCGGTGTTCCCCGAGCTCGCCACCGAGTGGTCCACCGCGCCGATCGCGCAGCTGCGCTACGACGCGGCCGACGGGCGGTGGGTGCTGCTCTGGCCCGACTCCGGCGGCCGGTGGCACCGCTACCCCGACGAGTCCAAGGCCGTCTCGCCCGCGCCGCTGCTCGACATCGTCGACGCGGACCCGACCGGCATCTTCTGGGGGTGAGCTCTCCGGGAGACGCCGCGGAGCCGGGCTCGACCCCGGCAGCGCAGCCGGACCTCGCGACCATCACCACGCGCGTCGCGGCGTTCGACCGCGGGCACCGCCGGGAGGTCGACCCGGAGACGCTCGACCCCGTGCGTGGCCGCGACGGCGACCTGCGAGCGCCGCGCCGGGCCGCCGTCGCCGTCGTCGTGCTCGACGACCGCACCCGCGGGCCGGGGGTCCTGCTGACCCGGCGGACATCGCGGCTGCGCGACCATCCCGGCCAGTTCGCGCTGCCGGGCGGGTCGGTGGACCCCGGCGAGGACACCGTGACCGCGGCCCGCCGCGAGCTGGACGAGGAGCTCGGGCTCTCCCTCGGGCCGGACCGGGTGGTGGGGCTGCTCGACGACTACCCGACGCGCTCCGGCTTCGTCATCACCCCCGTCGTCATGACCGTGGTCGCGGCGCTGGACGAGCTGGCGCCCTCGCCGGACGAGGTGGCCCGCGTTTTCCACGTCACGCTCGACGAGCTCGACGTCGAGCCGCACTACCTCGAGATCCCGGAGTCCGACCGGCCGGTGGTGCAGCTGCCGATCGTCGGGCACCGGGTGCACGCGCCGACGGCGGCGGTGCTGCTGCAGTTCCGGGAGGTCGCGCTGCGTGACCGATCGACCCGGGTCGACGGGCTGGAGCAACCGGTCTTCGCGTGGCGCTGACGCCGGGCGGTGACGGGCGGGCGATGGAGGTACCCACGCCGCCGGGAGCTCCACCCTGGACCGTTAACGACGCGTGACGAGCGCCCCGTTCCGGTGCGCCGAGCGGTACCGCGTGGTTGTCTGGGAAGGCCCCCCGACGAAGGATGCGTGAGCGCTCATGTGCGGAATCGTCGCTGCGTACGGTGATATCGACCCCGACAAGTGCGAGCGCATGCTCGCCCGCATCAACCATCGCGGCCCGGACGACTCCGGGCGGATCCAGCTCGAGTCGGCGTGGCTGGGCCACCAGCGCCTGTCGATCATGGACGTGACGGGCGGCAAGCAGCCCATCGCCGACGAGACCGACTCGGCCTACGTCGTCGGCAACGGCGAGATCTACAACCACGAGGCGATCCGGGACCAGCTCTCGGAGGTCCGCTTCGCGACCGACTCCGACACCGAGTCCGCGTTCCGCCTCGTGCTGCGCGACGGCTCGGCCGCGCTGCACGACCTGCGTGGCATGTACGCGCTGGCCATGGCCCACACCGACGGCCACGGCGTCGTCGCGCGGGACCCGATCGGCATCAAGCCGCTGTACTGGGCCCGTCTCGAGAAGGTGACCCTGTTCGCCAGCGAGCTGCGCGCCTTCGACCCGGAGGACCAGCCGATGGTCGAGGCGTTCCCGCCCGGGTACGTGTGGACGCCGGGCCTGCCCGACACCGGGGCGGTGCACGACGGGTCGATGGTCCGGTTCGCCGACGCCGTGCCGGTGCAGGTCCGTCCCGCCCGCTACGCGCCGGACAAGTCCTGGGACTCCTCGGTGCTCGACCACGTCCGCGAGGTGCTGTCGGACTCGATCCGCCGCCACATGATGAGCGACGTGCCCGTGGGGGTGTTCCTCTCCGGCGGGCTGGACTCCGCGGTCGTCGCCGCCGTGGCCGCGCAGGTCGCCGCCGAGAAGGGCGAGAAGCTCCCGACGTTCGCCGTGGGCACCGAGGGCAGCGCCGACCTGCTGGCCGCCCGTGCCGTCGCCGAGTACCTCGGGACCTCCCACCACGAGATCGTCCCGACCGCGGAGGATCTCGAGGAGGCCCTCGACGAGGCCGTCACGGTGATCGAGCACTTCGACCCGGCGCTGGTGCGCTCGGCCGTGCCGAACCTGCTGCTGGCCCGCGAGGCGGTCAAGCACGTCAAGGTCGTGCTCACCGGCGAGGGGGCCGACGAGCTGTTCGCCGGCTACAGCTACGTCCACGAGGACCCGGCCTTCGGCACGCCGGATGCCCTGCAGGCCGAGCTGGTCCGCTCGATCGAGACGCTGCACGAGCTCAACCTGCAGCGCTGCGACCGCACCACCATGAACTACGGCCTCGAGGCCCGTGTGCCGTTCCTCGACGCCACCGTCATGGAGGAGATGCTCGCGATCCCCGCCGAGTGGAAGCTCATGGGCGAGGGACGGACCGAGAAGCAGCTGCTGCGCGAGGCGTTCCAGGACATGGTCCTCGACGACATCCTCTGGCGGGGCAAGGAGCAGTTCGGCGACGGCTCCGGCGCGGGCGAGGTGCTCGCCGAGCTCGTGGAGAAGGAGAAGGCGAAGGAGGACGCGCAGGGCGCCGAGGCCCCCGTCGTCGAGAACGGCTGGGACCTGCGCAGCGACGAGGAGATCGCCTACTACCGGACCTGGTTCCGGACCTTCTCCGGCGTGAAGCCGAACCGGACACTCGGCGCGTTCGCCACCGCGTAGTCCTGCGCGGTTGAGGCTTCGACGACCCCGGGTAACCATCAGGCATGACCAACGTGCCCGGCATCAAGCTCAACAGCGGAGCCACCATCCCGCAGCTCGGGTTCGGGGTGTTCCAGATCGACCCGCAGGACACCGCCACGACCGTGCAGACGGCCCTGGAGATCGGCTACCGCCACATCGACACGGCGCAGATGTACGGCAACGAGGCCGAGGTCGGCGAGGCGATCGCGAGCTCGGGGATCCCGCGGGACGAGCTGTTCGTCACGACGAAGTGCAACAACTCGAACCACGGCTACGACGACGCGCAGCGTGCCCTCGACGAGAGCCTGTCGAAGCTGCGGACCGACCACGTGGACCTCTACCTCATCCACTGGCCGCTGCCCGGCAAGGACCTCTACGTCGAGACCTGGAAGGGCTTCGAGCAGGCCGCGAAGGACGGCAGGGCGCGGTCCATCGGGGTCTCGAACTTCCAGTCCCACCACCTCGACCGGCTCGCCCAGGAGACCAGCACCGTCCCCGCGGTGAACCAGATCGAGCTGCACCCGCACCTGCAGCAGCCCGAGATGCGCGAGTACGACCGGAGCCACGGCATCGCCACGGAGGCCTGGAGCCCGATCGGGCAGGGGAAGGGCGTCATCGACGAGGACCGCATCGTCGCGGTCGCCAAGGGCCACGGCAAGACACCGGCCCAGGTGACGCTGCGCTGGCACGTCCAGCTCGGCAACATCATCTTCCCGAAGTCGGTCACCGACTACCGCATCCGCGAGAACTTCGACATCTTCGACTTCGAGCTCACCGACGAGGAGATGTCGGCGATCGGCGCCCTCGACAAGGGCGAGCGCCTCGGCCCGGACCCCGACCAGTTCGAC
>JAVXWR010000458.1:0-3471 GCA_032230725.1 Actinomycetota bacterium | reverse complement strand
CGTCGCCCGGGCGCTGGGCCCCGATCTCGCGGACGCACCCGAGGTCGCCGAGTCGCTCGGGCCGCGGTTCCGCAGCTCGGCCGAGGCGCTCGTCGCCGCGCTCGCCCTCCCCGACGCCCTCACGGGGACCGTGACCATCCCCTTCGGCACCGTGCCGGTCCCGGTCGCCGTGCAGCTGCGCACGATCGAGGCCCTGGTGCACGGGTGGGACGTGGCCGTCGCCTCGGGTCAGGACCCCGAGGGGCTGCCCGCCGACGTCGCGGAGGCCGGGATCGGGTTCTCCGAGTCGATGTTCGCGAGCGCGGACCGTACCCGGCTGCCGTTCGCTCCTGCCGTCGCGCTTCCGGAGTTCGCGCCGGCGATCGACCGGCTCGCCGCGCTGCTGGGACGGGACCCGCGGAGCTGACGGCAGGAGGACGCTTCGGCGCCCCCCAGCCTGCCCGGGTCTCGCCGCGCCAGGCAGTCGATCGTGCCGACGGCACCACCACGGAACGGTGCCGTCGGAAGCGTCAACTGCCTACTGGGTCGACGAGGCGTCCGGGCGCCTCGGGATCACGGGTGGGCGTCGGCCGCCCGACGTCGCAACAGCAGCAGGTACCCGACGAGCATGCCCGCGAGCACCAGGCCCATGAGCAGCACCGCCACCCCGATCCCGACGACCCCGGCGAGCCCCGCGCACACCAGCACCCCGACGACGCCGAACGCGACCCAGCCGACCGCGAGCGAGCCGGGCGCCCACGTCAACCGCCGCAGCGCGGTCAGCACCAGCAGCACCAACGCGATCGGCACGGCCACCGCGAACGCCGCGGCCGTGGCCGTGGCCGACACGTGCGAGGTGTGCTCCTCGGCGTCGACCGCGACCTCGAGTCCGGCCCCGGTCGCCGCCACGCCGGCGAACACGACGTAGTGCCCGTAGCCCCACGTCAGTGACACGCGCAGCGACGTCAGGCCCTCGTCGTCACCCGCCAGGAAGTAAATCCACCAGAGCCCGACGACGACGAGCAGCCCGCCGATCCCGAGCAGCAGCAGGGAGATCGAGAAGCCGCGTTCCGAGAGCGCCGGGCCGAAGGCTCCGGTGATCCCGAGGATGACCTCGCCGAGCACGATCAGGGTCAGCAGCCCGTAGCGCTCGGCGATGTGCTCGGGGTGCCACGTCGTGCCGCCGGTCGGTGAGGTCACCGCGTCGACGTGTCGCGACTCGGCGAGCGGCGGGAGGGACACCTCGCCGATCACCAGCACGACGAAGCCGAGGAACCCCCACGGCGCCGGAACGAAGACCAGGCCGATCCAGAGCACCTGGATGACGGCGAGCCCCGCGGCGTAGGCGCGGGTCACCGCGGCACGGGCCGGGTCGTCGTGCGCGGCACGCAGCCAGAGCGCGATCATCGCGATCCGCATGATCGTGTAGCCCAGGACGACGGTGCCGATGTCGAACTGCTCGAACGCCGCGGGCACCCCGACCGCCAGCACGAGCACGCCGGCCATCTTGAGCACGGTCAGCACCCGGTAGAGGGCGTCGTCGCAGTCGTAGGCCGACGCGAACCAGGTGAAGTTGATCCACGCCCACCAGATCGCGAAGAACACGACGAGGTAGCCGAGGACGCCCGCGAGCACGTGGTCCTCGCTGATCGCGTGGTGGAGCTCGGCTGCGGCGGTGGAGATCGCGACGACGAAGGTCAGGTCGAACAGCAGCTCCAGGGGGGACGAGGCGCGGTGCTCCTCCTGCGGGTCGCGCGCCGTCATCGGGCGGAACCACTCGGTGCGCGGGCTGGTCACGGCGCGGAATCCTGCCGGATCTCAGCGCGAGGGTGCGCGCACGACGTCGTCGGGCCCGACCGGGTCGGGCACCGGGCGGTCCCCGCCCTCGAGGACGTGGCGGACACGCTCCGCGAGGCGGTGGGAGATGACGCGGTAGAACCGGCGCTGGGTGAACCGCCCGAAGACCCCGAACCCCAGCGCGATCACCGGGTTGCGGATGTCGGCGCGGGAGGAGACCCCGGTGATGACGAACTCCACCTTGCCCGTGGTGGTGTTCTTGACGACCTCGTACACCAGCCGGCCGCGCTCCAGGTGGTGCTCGAGCGTGCGGTAGCTCCAGCCCCACACCCGCTCGGACGTGCCGTCGGCGCGCTCCCGGGTCTCGTCGACCTCGGCGTCCACCCGGACCCCCATGGGGAAGCGGAGCACGGCGAAGCGGCCCTCGAGGAGCATGTCCCGCCCGACCAGTGGGGCCCGGGAGTGGAACAGCGCGGACATGATGTGGCGGTCGGAGAACTCGTAGTCCCGTACGAGCGCGCAGGCGATCTCGAAGGGCCCGCCCGGCTCCGGGTCGCCGGGGTCCTCGACGGCGAGGGGGTGGCGCAGGCGGTCGTGGTGCCAGCCCTTGCCGCCCGTCGTCGAGGGGTCGTAGTTCAGGTCGTAGGTCGCGATCTCGTCGAGGTCCTGGGCCGGGTGAGAGACGGGAGAGAACCGCCAGGTCCGCATCGAGCTCCCTCTCCTCGCGCGCCCGGGCGGCGCGGTGATCGCGAGGATCGTCCCAGCCGACCCGCTTCCCCGCCCGTCGTGCCCGGTGTGTCCCGCGTCAGCCCGGGAAGGACGAGGCCGCGTCGATGAGCAGGTCGTTCTCGTCCGGTGCGCCCGCCGAGATCCGCACGCCGTCGGGGGAGAAGCCGCGCACGACCACCTTGTGATCGAGGGCGTGGTCGGTGAACGCCTGCGTGCGCCCGCCCAGCGGCAACCACAGGAAGTTCGCCTGCGACTCGGGGACCTCGTAACCCATCCCGCGCAGCGCCGTCGCCATGCGCGCGAGCTCGGTGGCCGCGCCGCGGGCGTCGGCCAGCAGTTCGTCGAGGACGTCGAGGGCCGCCATCGCCGCCGCCTGCGCAGGGGTGGACACCGAGAACGGCACCGAGACGCTGCGCAGCGCGGCCGCGAGGTCGGCCGGCCCGACCGCGTAGCCGACGCGCAGGCCCGCGAGGCGGTGCGCCTTGGAGAACGTGCGGAGCACGACGACGCGGGGGTGCGCGTCGAGCAGGGTCAGCCCGTCGGGGACCTCGGGGTCGGTCACGAACTCGCGGTAGGCCTCGTCGAGCACGACGAGCACGTGGTCGGGCACGCGGGCGAGGAACGCCTCCAGCTCGGCGCGGCGTACCGCGGTCCCCGTCGGGTTGTTCGGATTGCAGACGAACACGAGGCGGGTGCGGTCGGTGATCGCGGCGGCCAGGGCGTCGAGGTCGTGGACGTGGCCCGGGGTGAGCGGCACCGGGACCGCGACGGCGTGCCCGATGAGCGTGACGATGGGGTAGGCCTCGAACGACCGCCAGGCGAAGACCACCTCGTCGCCGGGCGAGCAGACGGCCGAGACCAGCTGCTGGCACAGCGCCACCGACCCGCAGCCGACCGCGATCCGCTCCGGCTCGACGTCGTGGTGCTCGGCGAGCCGGCGGATCAGCGCCGCGACGGTGATGTCCG
>JAVXWR010000419.1:0-4517 GCA_032230725.1 Actinomycetota bacterium | reverse complement strand
CCGGCCCTCGGTCGCGTTGCGGTCCGCGGCGCGCCGCGAGATCACCGTCGAGACCCCGCTGCCGATCTCGAGGATGCGGGCCGGCGCGAGGGAGCGGACCGCGGCGTGCAGGACCTGGGACTCGACGGGGCCGTAGCCCGGCCCGCGGTCCGTGCCCAGCGCCTGCCAGTCGTGCAGCCCGGCGACCTCGCGCACGTAGGGCGTGCAGATCTCCCCGAGCCACGCCAGCTGGGCGTCGAGGTCCCAGTCGTGACCGGCGATGTCGACCCGGTGCGTCCACCCCGCCCGGTCGGCCCGCAGCGCCCCGCGGTCGGGAACCTCGGAGTAGTAGTGCACGGGCTGCACGCGGACGCCGAGGCGCTCGGTGACGCGGTTGACCAGCGGGATCAGCCGCTTGCTCGCCTCCTTGGCCCGGTCCCGCACCCCGATCTGCCGGGCGGCGGGCGCGCTCACCGGCGTCGCGGGGTCGGCCGTCGGGTCCTCGGTGGTGGCCGGCGCGGGCACCGTCGCCGTCATCGCCGGGTCCCGACAAGCGCGCGGCTCCCCTGGCGCGCGTCCACCAGCGACAGCGCCCAGTCGACGTAGGCGCCCAGCGCCTCGTCCTCGTCGAGGATCGCCTCGGCGTAGGCGAGCCCGGCGCGGCTCATCGCGGCGTACTGCGTGCGGTCCTCGCAGAGCGCCGTCGCCGCCTTGAGCAGCAGGGTCGGCTCGGCCGCGGGGACCAGGACCCCCGCCCCGGCTGCGGTGATCTCGGCGGCCCCGCCGCTACGCGGGTCGGTCGCCGCGAGCACCGGGCGCCCCGCGGCGAAGTAGGAGGTCAGCTTCCCGGGCACGCACATCTCGGCGAGGCCGGGCTTCTCGTTGAGCAGGCAGAGGTCGGCGGCGGCCATGGCGTCCGAGAACTCGGTGGCCGGCAGCGGCGAGATGAACTCGATGCGCTGCACCCCGGCCGCCCGCTCCTCCAGCGCCGGGCGCCGGGCCCCGTCGCCGAGCAGGACGAACCGCACCGGCGCCTCGGTCTGGTCGGCGAGGCGCGCGGCGTCGACGACGTTCTCGAGGCCCTGCTTGTAGCCCATGTTCCCGGCGTGCAGGACGACGATCTCGTCGGGCGACCAGCCCCGGGCCGCCCGGATCTCCTCGCGGGCCGCGCCGGAGGGCGGCGTCACGTGCGACCAGTTGCGGATGACGTCGATCCGGTCGGCCTCGACGCCGAGCTCGGTCAGGGTGTGCTTCAGCCGGTCGTGGATGACAGCGAGGCCGTCCGCGCGGCGGAACAGCCCGCGCTCGAGGCGGCTCACCGCGGTGCCGCCGTGCCCGTACATCGCCCCGGTCTCGGGGAAGGCCCGCGAGTAGAGGTCCTGGACCATGACGCCGACCGGCGCGTTCTTCCGGCCGCGCCGCGCGAGGGCGGTCGCGACGGTGAGCAGTGCGGGGCTCATGACGAGGATGAGGTCGGGGTCGCGCATGCCGCCGACCGCGGACTGGGCGGCGAACACGGCCTCCATGAGCACGCGGGCCGGCCCGCGGGTGTTGCGCGGGAGCGGGGCCCGCAGCCGCAGGACCTCGACGTCGCCGTGCTGCTCCCGGCGCCGCCAGCCCTTCTCGTACCCGGGGGTGAAGGACCAGGCGGGGTAGTGCGGGAAGCCCGTCAGCACCTGGACCCGGTGACCCTCCGCGGCGAGCCGACGGGTGACGCCGGTGGTGTACCGGGCGACCCCCGTGACCTCGGGCGCGTAGTTGATCCCCAGGACGAGGATGTCGAGCCGTGCCATGCGTCCCCCAGCATCGTCGAGTTGCGTCGACACACATGCGCTCGGCGAGGGCGTTGCTGGCCCGCGCGGCACCTGCGCTGCCACTACAACTGCCTGACAGCCTTTGGGGACGCGCAGGACACCGGATCAGGTGATCAGCATCGGTAACGCTGGGCGGAGAGTGACACGCGACTGCTCCGAATGGGCGCTGCTGGTAGTCGCGTGGGGTCACTGTGAGGTGAATGCTGCGCGCCGTGATCACGGGGCACACGGATCGGGTGGACCGTCGACACCCACCGGAGGGGTCGCGGACGTCGGACCGGTGCCGGAACCGGGTCGTCGTGACTCGGTTCGTGGACGGGCGGAGGCGCCACGCGGCACGACACGCCGACCCGTCGGGTGATCGTCGGGGGTGGCCGGTCCGAGGGCGTGGGCCCCGGGGCCGCGACCGACCGGGGGTCGTCGTGACCCGGTCGTCGTCGCCCTGGCGTCGAGCACGGGGAGAACCCTGTCCATCGGACACGGTTCTCCGCCCGGGAGGGCGCCCGTCGCTCCGGGACGGTCACCGCGCCGACGTCGCGGTGAGAGGCGCAGGTCGGGCGTGTGAAACGAGTGGTCGACTCGGTCGGAGGACGGGCCGGACGCACGAGCGCCCGACCCCGCCGTCGTCGAGACGGTGGGGCCGGGCGCGGGAGACCGTGCGGGGTTACGCGCCGCCCGTGGGGGCCACGACGAACGGGCCGGTGATCGCGACGGGAGGGGCGCCGAACACGGTGCTGCAGTTGAACACGGGGACCTGGGTGACGTTCCCGCTGCCGACGCCGGGGCTGTTGCTCGCGGTGCCCGTCGTCGTGCACGTCGGGGCCGCGGCGGGGCCGTGGCCGTGTCCGTGGCCCTCGGTGGCCGAAGCCGTCCCGGCCGCGAGCAGCGGAATCCCCAGCAGCGCGGAGCCGGCCATGACCCCGGCAACGGTGCGACGCACGCTCATGTTCTCTCCAGACGTCGATGCGCGGGGCATCAGCCGACGGCGGGCCCCTGTCGTGTCCGACAACGACGCCGTACGTGCGGAGTTGCGGACCCGACGGGGGGACCGGAGTCAGGCGCCGACCGGCCGGGGTGGCTGGACCGGGGTCCCGCACGCGCCGCACTGCGCCCACCCGGGCCGCATCTCCGACTGACAGGTCCGGCAGCGCATCGACGGGAGTCGCAGCGGTGCCGTGGCGGCCTCGGGGAAGCGCGGCTGCGCCATGCGGGGCCGGGGGACGCCGACCGGCGGGGACATCGGGGCCGGCGCGTAGCGCGGGGCGGACATCGCGGGCACGCCGTCGAAGAACTGGCGAGCGCTCTCCGAGCCCCAGAGCAGGCCCATCAGGGTGCCGGGGATCGCGAGCAGGAGCACGGCGGCCAGGACCGGTGCCGCCTCCTGCTCCGCTGCGGCGACGACGAGGGCGAGCAGGCCCCAGACCGCATCGAGGGCGCAGAAGACGGTGAGGACGACGCGGGCGGCACGGCTGGCCCGCCCGAGCGCCACGGCGATCCAGATCCACAGCCCGACGAAGGCCAGGGAGATCACGGCGCCCACGACGATCGCGCCGGAGAACATCGAGATCAGGCCGCCGAACGCGCCCGCGAGACCCGACACCTCCGACCCGGCGCCGCTCGCGGCCACGGACACTCCGGACACGAGCCCGATGACGCCGACGACCAGCATCAGGCCGGCCCCCAGCGCGCCCAGCACGGCGAGGATCCAGATGATCACCTGGGCCGCGGTCACGCTTCCCGGTCGAACGCCGACGGCCTGTGTCATGACATCTCCCGCACCCTGCAGCCGCCACCTGCGGCCGGTAACTGGGTGTCGCCCGTTCGGCGGTCCGCGTTACGGCGTCGTGAGGTCAGGCGAGCGTCGGGGCTTCACGACGGGCGCCGGCCGTCGGCGGACGGCGGGAGCGGCCGCGGTCGGCGTGGGCGATCATCGCGGAGTGACGATCGGCGAAGCGGCCATCATCGCGATCGCGGGCGTCTGGGCCGGGATGATCAACACGGTGGTCGGCTCCGGCACCCTGGTCACCTTCCCGGTGCTGCTGGCGCTCGGCTTCCCGCCGCTGACGGCCAACGTGTCCAACGGGCTCGGCCTGGTCCCCGGCTCGCTGACCGGGGCGATCGGCTACCGCCGTGAACTGACCGGCCTGCGGGGGCGGGTACTCCGCCTGGCCGTGCCGTCGGTCCTCGGTGCGCTGCTCGGTGCGCTGCTGCTGCTGGTGCTGCCCTCAGCGGCGTTCGACGAGGTGGTGCCGGTCCTCGTGGCGCTGGCCGTCGTGCTCGTCGTGATCGGGCCCTGGGTCTCGAAGCGGGTGGCCGCACGCGACACGTCGGGCGAGCCGCGGACCCGGGTGCGTCCGGCGCTGGTCGGGGCGACGTTCGGCACCGGGGTGTACGGCGGCTACTTCGGGGCCGCGCAGGGCGTGCTGCTCATGGGCTTCCTGGGGATACTGCTCGACGACGACCTGCAGCGGCACAATGCGGTAAAGAACGTCCTGGCGATGCTGGCGAACCTGGTCTCCGGGATCGTGTTCGCCGTCGTCGCGCCGGTGTCCTGGCCGGTGGTGGGGCTCATCGCGGGCGGTTCGATCGTCGGGGGAGTGCTCGGCGCGCTGATCGGTCGCCGCCTGCCTCCGCTGGTGCTGCGCGGGGTGATCGTCGTGGTCGGGCTGGTCGCGCTGGTCCAGCTCCTGCTGCGGTGAGCGGGCGCCTCTTCCGCGCGACAAC
>JAVXWR010000723.1:0-5564 GCA_032230725.1 Actinomycetota bacterium | reverse complement strand
AGACGTGGGCGGCGAGCGCGATCTCGTCGGCGATGCCGCGGCCCAGCTTCTCCGGGTCGAGGCGCCCCGCGGTCACCAGCTCGGCCTGCTCGTCGACCTGGGCGCGGGCGAACGCGACCATCTCGGTGTGCTGCGCGGCGGCCAGCGCGGCCCGCATCCGCTCCAGCACCGCGATCCGGTCGACCCGCGCCCCCCCGCCACCTCACAGTCATCGAGCGGGGCGTCGGCGAGTTCCCCGAGGCGGGCGAGGATCGCGGTCAGCTGCGCGGCGACCGCGTCACCCGCCCCGACCCCGCCGCTCGAACTCATGTGCGAACGATAACGCGACCCACCGACAGTCTCGCCGGTCGGAGAAGCGGGCCGACGGTCGAGGGCGGGAGACCGCTCACGCCCTGACTCACAGCCGGGTCGGCGCCCGCCCCGTGAGCGCGCGGCACTCGCGGGCGAGGTGCGGCTGGTCGACGTAGCCGGCGTCGGCGGCGACGACCGCCCACGCCCGCCCGGTCCGTCGCAGCGCGAGCGCCCGCTGCAGGCGCAGCACCCGCGCGAGGTGCTGCGGGCCGTAGCCGAAGCGCGCGTGGCAGCGGCGCTGCAGCGTGCGGGCGGAGAGCCCGGCCCGCCCGGCGATGGCCGTCACCGGGGTGCCGGTGGCGGCCGCGGCGAACGCGGCCGGCACCCACGGGTCGTCGTCGTGCACCGTCGCCAGCCGTCGTGCCACCCACCGGTGCAGCGCCGCGGGGTCCCCGGACACGCCCAGCCCGGCCGCGCCCGCCCGACCCACCACGTCCACCAGCGGCACCACCTGACCGGTCAGCTCATCGGCCGGCACGCCGAGCACCAGCGGCCCGAGGCCGTGCGAGAAGCGCATCCCGACGTGCCGTCCCTCGGCGTCGTACTCGCGGGCCGTGGCGTCCGGGCCCGCGACCACCACCTCGCCGTCCGGGCGCACGATCACGTCCAGGCAGCCGTCCGGGAGGATCAGCGTCGGGCCGGACGCGTCACGGGCCCACAGGTGCACGCTCCGGTCACGCACCGCCCGCCTCCAGGTCCACGACGACGCCCGCGTGGTCCGAGGGCCACACGCCGTCGACCGGACGGTCGCCGAACACGGCGGCGTGCTCGACACGCACCGGCACCGTGCCGCGGCCGAGCCCGACGAGCAGGTGGTCGATGCGCACGGGCGGCGAGCCGGTGGCCGCGACGTGCGGGTTGGCCGGGTTCCATGTCGGCGCGTCGGGGTCGGCCGCCCACCGGCGGGTGTTGATGAGGAGGAGCCCGGGCTCCGCGGGCGCGGTCAGGAGCCCTTCGAGCAGGCGCATCTCGTCGGAGTCGGGCTCGGCGTTGAAGTCGCCGAGCACGATCGGGGGCAGGTCGGTGGGCGGCGCGGCGACGAGGTGCGCCGCGATCGCCCGGACCTGGTCACAGCGCAGGGCCGACGCCACCGCGGATGACGTCAGGTGGACGGTCACCACCCGGCACGAGCCGGCCGCGGTCGCCACGACGACGTCGAGGAGCATCCGGCCCGCGCCCTCCGACGACGGCGCCGGTAGCGACCCGACCGTCGGCTCGCCCAGCGGGCCGCGGGCGAGCACCGCGTTCCCGATGCCGTACGCCTCGGCGTCGGGCAGCCGGGAGGTCCACGACGACGGGTCGCGCGAGGGACGGAGCGCGACGTTCATCCCGAGCTCGGCGGCCAGCTCGTCGGCGAGGCTGCCCTCCGCCTGCCACCACACCTCCTGCAGCGCGACGACGTCGGCCTCGAGCCCGCGGAGTGCGGCGAGGATGGCGGGCGCTCGCCGCTCGGGCTCGCCGTGACGCCACCACAGGTTCCACGTCGCCACCCGCAGCCGCACGCCGCTCACCCGGCTCACCCCGCCAGGACGTCGCGGTACGAGCGGTACGTGCCGGCGGCCGTCGTCACGGTCTCCGCGGCGAGCACGGTGTTCCCGACGGCGCGCACCACGACGTCCGCGCCCGCGGTGAGCAGGGCCTGGAGCCCGGGGAAGTCGGGGGCGGGCCGCTCGGTGGTGGCCAGGCCGAAGAAGGTGTCGCCGTCGGTCATGCCGTGCGCGGGGCGGATCGCGCGAGCGAGCCCGTCGTGGGCGACGGCGGCGAGCTTCGTGCACTGGGCGACCGTGAGCGTCGCGTCGGTCCACACGACGCCGATCGTGGTGTTGAGCGTGGGCGGGGCGGCCGCGACCGCGAGGCGCCCGAGCAGCGCGGACCGGTCGTCGGGCAGCGCCGGCGGGACGGCGTCGTCGGCGGTGAGGTGCGCGGCGGCCCACAGCGCGCCGGTGCGCGGGTCGACGGCCGAGCCGGCGGCGTTGACCACGCACAACGCCGTCACGGTGTCCCCGCCCGCGGTCGTCCCGCTCGCCGTGCCGACGCCGCCCTTGAGGCCGCCGACCAGCGCCCCGGTCCCGGCCCCGACCACGCCCTGCGGGGACGGGCCCGCGACGGCGGCCGCGAGGGCCGCCGCGCCGAGTGCGGCGTCGGGACGGGCGCGGAAGTCGCCGCCGCGGCCGAGGTCGAAGACGACCGCCGCCGGGACGATCGGGACCACCTCCCCGGTCCGGGCGCTCACCGGGAAGCCGACCCCCGCCTCCCCGAGGGCGTCCATGACGCCGGTGGCTGCGGCGAGCCCGTACGCGGAGCCGCCGGAGAGCACCACCGCGTGGACGCGGTCGACGAGGGTGCGCGGGTCGAGGGCGTCGGTCTCGCGGGTCCCCGGGCCGCCTCCGCGTACGTCCACGCCGGCGACGGCGCCGTCCGGACCCGGGACCACGACGGTCGTGCCGGTCAGGGCACCGTCGCCGACCCGCTGCGCGTGCCCGACGCGCACCTCAGATCACCCCGTCCGCGGCCAGGGCGTCGATCTCGTCGGGCGTGAACCCGAACTCGCCGTACACCGCGTGGTTGTCCGCGCCGGGGGCCGTCCCGGCGCGGCGCACACTGCCCGGTGTCGCCTCGAACCGCGGGACGACGCCGGGGCCGAGCACGTCCTCCCCGAAGCGCTCGTCGTGGTGGGGGACGAGCATGTCGCGGGCCAGGAACTGCTCGTCGTGGACCACCTCGGCGATGGTGTTGATCGGCCCGACGATGACGCCGGCCTCGTCGAGCAGGCGCCGGACCTCGTCGGCCGGACGGCCCCGGACCCAGTCGGCGACGATGCCGTCGATCTCGTCCTGGTTCCGCCCGCGGGCGACGTGGTCGACGAAGCGCGGGTCCTCGGCGAGCTCCGGGCGGCCCATGACCGTGCAGAGCCGCCGGAACACCGTGTCCTGGTTCGCGGCGACGACCATCCAGAGCCCGTCCGCGGCCTGGTAGATGTTCGACGGCGCGATCCCGTCGAGCCGGGTGCCCGACGGCCGGCGCACGCGGCCGAGCTTGTCGTACTCCGGGATGCACGACTCGAGGACCGACAGGCAGGCCTCGGTGATCGCGATGTCGACGACCTGGCCCCGGCCGGTCACCGAGCGCCGGAAGAGCGCCGCGAGCACGCCCTGGACGGCGACCATCCCGGCGAGGGAGTCCCCGAGGGAGACGGCGGTCCGGGGCGGGGGCTGGTCCGGGTAGCCGTTGATACCGCGCAGGCCGCTCATCGCCTCGGCGACCGAGGCGTAGCCGGGCAGCGACGCGTACGGCCCGGTCTGCCCGTAGCCGGAGACGCGGCCGAGGACGAGGCCGGGGTTGGCCGCGGAGAGGCGGTCGTAGCCGAGGTTCCAGCGCTCGAGGGTCCCGGGCCGGAAGTTCTCGACGACGATGTCGGTCTGCTCGATCAGCCGCAGCAGCACCTCCTGGCCGCGCTCGCTGCGCAGGTCGAGGGTGATGCAGCGCTTGTTGCGCCCGAGGACGGTCCACATGAAGCGGTGGCCGTGGTAGTCGCCCTGGCCCCACTCCCGGACCGGGTCCGGGTGGCCGGGCGGCTCGATCTTGACGACGTCGGCGCCGTAGTCGCCGAGGATCCGCGCGGCGAACGGGCCCGCGATGATCGTGCCCATCTCCAGCACGCGCAGGCCCTCGAGGGGACCGGCGACGGCGGAGTCGGCATCGGCAGGCGTCGTCGTCGTCGTCATGGTCGACATTCTCTGGGGGAAACGACCGAAGGGCACCTCCGGTCGATCTCCTCGACCGGAGGTGCCCGACGCTCGTGAACCCGAGCGGGGTGATCAGCGGCGCGCGAGCCGGATGATCAGGAAGATCAGCGCGAGCACGCCCACGCCGGCCGCGACCGGGACGACGCGCTTCATGACGGCGCCCCCGGAGGCGTCGAGCAGGTCGATGGCCTCGACCTGCTGGCGCTTCGGGCGCTCGGGGCTCTCCGACCGCGGCGCCTGCGACACCGGCTGGGGACCGGCTCCCGAGGCGGGCGAGGCGCCGGGCTTGGCCGCGGTGTCGCTGGGCGTGCGGGCCTGGGCGACCGTCGACGCCATCGGTGCGGCCTCGGGCGCGCCCGAGCCGGCGGACACCGGGGCGGGCGCGGCGGGCTGCGAGACGGGGGTCGCGTCGTCGGACACCGGGGCGGCGCCCGAGCTGGCCGCGGGGGCGGCCCCGTTCGAGGACGACGCCGGGCTCGACGGCTCCGGCGCGGCAGGCGCCGGCGCGTCGGCGAACTCGTCGGCCAGGCACGACGCGAACTGTCCGAGGATCTTGTCGCCGACGTCGGCCATCACGCCGCGGCCGAACTGCGCGGGCTTGCCGGTCACCTGCATCTCGGTGAGCACGGTGACCGTGGTCTGGCCGCTGCCGGCATCGCTCATGGTCAGCGTCGCCTTGGCCGACGCGGTGCCGTTGCCGCGCGAGTCGCGGCCCTGGGCGTCGACGACGACCTTGTGGGCGGTCTTGTCGCGCTCGACGAAGGTGCCCTTGCCTTTGTAGGTCATCGAGATCGGGCCGAGCTTCACCTTCACGGTGCCGGTGAAGTCGTCACCGTCCTGGGAGGTCAAGGTCGCGCCCGGGAAGCACGGGGTCACCTTCTCGGGATCGTTGAGGGCGTCGTAGACGGTGTCGATGTCCACGGGGACCGTGAACGTGTTCTCCAGCTGCATAACCAACCTCCATACGGCACGGGGGACGACATGGGCGAGGCCCGTCGCCGCCCGGAGGGCGGAGACGGGCCTCGCAGCGTCCGATGGACGAGTCCGACGAGAGCGCTAGCCCGCCGCGGCCAGCACCGCCCGTCCGGTGAGCACCCGGGCGAGGTGCTCGCGGTAGTCCGAGCCGGCGTCGGCGTCCGAGGTGGGGTTGGTGCCCTCGGCGGCGGCCTGCGCCGCGGCGCGGACCGTCTCCTCGGACATCGACTGCCCCACCAGCGCCGTCTCCACACCCCGGGCCCGCACGGGTGTGCCGGCCATGTTGGTCAGGCCGATGCGGGCGTCGGTGATCGTCCCGCCGTCGACCTTGACCGTGGCCGCGACGGCGACGATCGACCAGGCCTGCGCGACGCGGTTGAACTTCTCGTACCGCGCGCCCCAGCCGGTGTACTTCGGGAAGCGGATCGCGGTGAGGATCTCCTGCGGCCCGATGGCCGTCGTGAAGTAGTCCTCGAAGAACTCCGCGGCCGG
>JAVXWR010000407.1:0-3055 GCA_032230725.1 Actinomycetota bacterium | reverse complement strand
AACAAGTAGCTCCGGACTGACCGACGGCCCGGGTCCCGTGGGGGCCCGGGCCGTTCGTCGTTCGTCAGGGGCACTGGGGGCAGGTTCTCGGGCTGGCTGCCCTGCCCGGTGTGCCCCTCGACGCCAGTGGATGGGCTTGGCCCGCGCCCGTGTCTCGCCCGTTCATCGTCAGGGGCACTGGGGGCAGGTTCTCGGGCTGGCCGCCCTGCCCGGTGTGCCCCTCGATGTCAGCGGTCGTTGGCGCGGTGGCTGCCGACGGCGCTGCGGGGCTTCGGCGCCGGCGGCTCGGCCCGGTGCGAGGTCGGCGCGGGGGAGCGGTCGGCGCCCGCGAGCAGGTCGGCGACGGTCCGCCGGGCCAGCCGCCCCGTCGGCAGCCCGACCTCGTCCCGGCTGGCGGGGGTCGGTCCCGACGCCGGGTTGCGCGGCCCGGGCACAGACCATCCGGCCGACCTCTCGGGTGCTCCGCCGGGTGGGGGAGTCGGACGTCCCGACGGCGAGGGCGGCGACGATCGCGCGCGCGCCGCGGACGGGGGCGGCGAGGTCCGGGACGTGCCGTGCTTCGAGGGCCGGCTGGTGGCATCCGACGGCGCGGGCGGGGCGGCCGGCGCGGGCGGGGCGGCCGGCGCGGCGGGGGTCGCCGAGGCGGCGGGGGTCGCCGAGGCAGCGGGAGCGACGCGGCCCGGTCGAGGGGCGGGCGGGGCCGGCGGGGTCGACAAGGCCGGCGGGGCGAGGGACGCGGGGACGCCACCTCCGCGGCTCGGCGCGGCGGGGGTGGCTCCGGCCGCCGCGGAGCGCGCGGTCCCGCCGACCGGGCCAGGGACGGCGGGTCGCTCGGTGCGACGGGTCGGGACCCCGGCGGCCGGCGAGGCCGGACCCCGCGAACCAGGAGCAGGCGGCGCCGGCGCCGCCGGACCAGGCGACGGCGATGGCGTCGCCGGAGCGGGCGGGGCCGCCGGCCTCGATCTCGCGGCCGGCAGCCCCGGAGCCGCCGTCCGCGACGGCGGTGCGGGCCGGGACCGGATCGGGGTCGGGCCCGTCGTGGTGGACGACCGCGCGAGCAGACGCAGCGGAGCGGTGACCGGGTCCGGGGAGAGCCCCGCCGCCGGGTCGAGCACGGGGACGCGGGCCGGCGGCCGCGGGGGTGGCGGCGCGGTCCGGGTCGGCTCACGGCGAGCGGGGACGGACACCGTACCGACCCCGGGGAACGGGATGGCGCGCCCCGGGGACTGCTGGGCCGTCGGGGCCTCCTCGATGTGGGGCGCGGACCCGCGCGGGTCCGCGGCCCGGCCCCCGTTCTGCGCGGCCCAGAGGTCCGCGTAGAGGCCCGGGGCGGCGAGGAGCTCGTGGTGGCGGCCCTGCGCGACGATCTTCCCGCCGTCGAGGACGACGACGAGGTCGGCGTCGCGGGCCGGGGTGAGGTCGTGGCTGACGACGATCGTGGTGCGCCCACCGGCGAGGCGGCGCAGCGGCTCGAGCACGGCGCGGGCGGTGGGCGCGTCGAGGCCGGTGGTGGGCTCGTCGAGCACCAGCACCGGCGAGATGCGCAGCAGTGCGCGGGCGATCGCCAGGCGCTGGCGCTGGCCACCCGAGAGCGATGCGCCGTCCTCGCCCACCGACGTCTCGAAGCCCTGGGGCAGCTCGTGGATGAAGTCGAGCGCGCCCGCCTCCCGGGCCGCCTGCTCGATCTCGGCGCGGGTCGCACCCGGACGGGCGTAGGCGATGTTCTCCGCGACGGTCATGTCGAAAAGCATCGGTTCCTGCGGGAGCAGGGTGATCGCCCGGCGCACCGCGGCGATCGTCCGCTTCCGGATGTCCACGCCGTCGAGGAGGACCGCGCCGTCCTGCGCGTCCACGAACCGCAGCAGCATCCTCGTCAGCGTCGACTTGCCCGCACCGCTGGGTCCGGTGACCAGGACGAACTGGCCCGGCCGGACCTCGAGCGACACTCCGTCGAGCCCGGCACTCTCGGAGCCGGGGTAGACGTACCTGGCCCCGCGCAGCTCGACGCGGCCGCCCGTGACGTCCGCGTCGTCGGCGTCGGGCCCGTCCTGCACCTCGGGCTCGGCGTCGAGGATCTCGATGAGCCGCTCGCAGGACGCCGACGCCGAGGTGACGCTCAGGTGCAGCGAGCCCAGCTGCGAGAGCGGGGGATAGAGGTAACCCAGGTAGGCGGCGAACCCGAACAGGCCGCCGACGGTCAGCTCACCCGCGGCGATGAACGCCGCCCCGGCGATGAGCACGGCGAGCAGGGCCCCGCTCTGGATCAGCGTCGTGATCGGCGCGTAGATCATCTGCAGGCGGCTCTCGCGGGCCCGCGCCCGCCACCAGACCTCACCGTGGTGGTCGAGCCGGGCGCTCTCGGCCGCCTCGGTCCCGTAGGCCTGCACCAGGGGCAGGTTGGACAGCGCCTGCTCGACGGCGCTGCCGACCTCGCCCGCCGCGCGGCGCTCGGTCCGGGCCGCGGTCTTGGTGAAGCGCCCGGTGACGCGGCTCGTCAGCCACATCAACGGGACGAGCGCGACGACGATGACCGCGAGCTGCCACTGGACGAGCACCGCGGCCGCGGCGTAGGCGATCGCGGTGCCCACTGCGATGATCGTCGTGACGATCCCGGTCGAGGCGAGGCCCTCGACGCCGTCGACGTCGCTCGTCAGCCGGGACATGAGGTCGCCGGTCGCGTGCTCGCCGAGGAAGCGCGGTCCGAGGCGCTGCAGGTGGGCGAACACCTCGTGGCGCAGGCGGAACACGAAGCGCTCCGCGGCGCCGACGAGCAGGAACCCGCCAAGGACGGAGAGCAGGCCGCCGACCGCGGTGAGCACCAGCCACTCGATGGCGGACGGCCACACGGCGGACATCGAGTGGGCCACGGTCGCGCCGTCGACGATGCGGGCGAACATCGTGACGACGTACGTGTCGCAGGCCGTCGAGGCGGCCATCGCGAGGAAGGCGAAGACGAGCTTGGAGCGGTCGGACCTGGTGTAGGGCCAGAACCGACGGAAGATCGCCCGCAGTGTCATGGCGGGTGCGTCCGGGGCGTCGCCGTAGTTCGGCGACG
>JAVXWR010000405.1:0-10821 GCA_032230725.1 Actinomycetota bacterium | reverse complement strand
TGGGGTCCTCCGGCGGACGACGGCGAGGTCACGGGCCCTCCTGGCGGGATCGGGTCGAGAGGGGGGACATCGTGCCACGGCGGCGGCAGGGCCGGGCCGGGACACGGGCGATCGAGCCGTGACTTCCCGATCAAGCGCGGGCTCAGTCCTCCGACCGGGCAGGTGTCACTCGCCCGGCGACCGTCGCAGGGCCTTGCGCTGCCCGACGCGGCGCTTGTCCTCCAGCCGGCGCAGCTTCGCACCGCGGCTGGGACGCCGGGCCCGGCGCGTCGGCGGGTCCGGGGCCAGCGCGTCGCGCAGCAGCGCGGCCAGGCGCCGGCGGGCGGCCTCGCGGTTGCGGCGCTGTGAGCGGTGCTCCGAGGCCGTGACCTGCACCAGGCGGCCCCCGACGAGGCGGGGTACGCGGGCGAGCAGGCGGGAGCGGGCCTCGTCGGGGATGCCGGGTGCCTCGGCGAGGTCGACGACCAGCTCGACGCGGGAGTCGGCGGTGTTCACGCCCTGCCCGCCGGGCCCGGAGGAGCGGGAGAACCGCCAGGTCAGGGCGCCGGCGGGCAGCACGACGTCGTCCGAGACCCGCAGGTCCCCGGTCGCGTCGTCGTCCCCGTCCACGTGCTCCAGTGTCCTCGATCTGTCGAGCGGGTTGCCCGACGTCAAAGTCCCCCTATCGGCGTGCTCCCCTGTCTCGACACTGGACGTCAGTTTTCCGTCGTTCATCCGCTCGTTCGGCGGCCTGGGACGATGGCGTCATGACCGCCGCGACCACCGATCCGCTCGCGCCGCTGCTCGACCTGCCCGGGGTCGCCGAGGGCGCCGAGTCCGTCCGCCGCCACGTCGAGGCCGTCCACGCCCACCGCACCAACCGCCGCGGCTGGCCGACGACCGCCGCGGAGGCCGGGGTGCGTGCGGCGCGCGCGTCGGCCGCCCTCGACGGCGGGAGCGCGGACCTCCCCGAGGACGGCCCGGTCACCGATCCGACGCTGGCCGGGGCGCTGCGCGTGGCCGAGGCGCTCGGCGGGCTGCTGCCCACCTGGCGACGCGCCCCGCTGCAGGCGCTCGCCCGCCTGCACGTGCTCGCCGCGACCGACCGGCTCCCCGAGTCCGACCTCGGCCGGCCCCGCCCCGGCGCCTGGGTCTCGACGCGGCTCGACGCCCTCGCGGGCCTCGTCGTCGGCGGGACGTCCGTGCCCGGGCCGGTGCTGGTCGGCGTCGTGCACGGGGAACTGCTGGCGCTCTCGCCGTTCCTCGTGGGCAACGGCGTCGTCGCCCGCGCGGCCGCCCGGCTCACGGCGATCTCGACGGGGCTCGACCCGAAGGGTCTCGTCGTCCCCGAGGTCGGTCACCTGCGGGCCGCGACGGAGTACTCGGCCGCGTCGCAGGCGTTCGCGACCGGGACCCACGAGGGCCTCGCGCAGTGGTTCGCGCACTGCGTCACCGCGTGGCGGACCGGCGCGAAGGAGGCCACGGGGATCGCCGACGCGGTCGGCTGAGGCCGTTCGGCCCACCGCGGTGTCCCCAGCGGCACGGCCGGTCCTCGCCGTCCCCAGGGTCGGCCTCGCACGTTCACCCCGGCGCGCTCCGGAGGGTGACGCTGCCGCACGTGGACGGACGACGAGTGACGGTGTGGTGCGACGACGAGGACCTGCTCGACGAGGTGGTCCGCGTCGCCGCTGCGGCGGGGTGCGAACTGGAACGGGTGCCGGATGCGGCCGCCCTGCGACGACGATGGCCGGGCTCGGCGATGGTGCTGCTCGACGAGGCCGCCGCCCGGGCGGTCGCCGGTGTGCGGCTCGGGCGCCGCGACGGCGTCGTGGTGCTGTGCCGGGGTGAGCCGCCGGGCAGCGTCTGGGAGCGGGCGGTGGCGGTGGGCGCGGAGCACGTCGTGTCGCTGCCCGAGGGCGAGGACTGGCTGGTCTCGGCGCTCTCGGACACCGTCGAGGAGGGGCCGTCCGGCGGCGGGCGGGTCGTCTCGGTGATCGGTGGGCGTGGCGGGGCGGGTGCGTCGGTGCTCGCCGCGGCCGTCGCGGTGCGGGCCCACGACGACGGGGCCCGGGTCCTGCTCGTGGACTGCGACCCGCTGGGCGGCGGGCTGGACCTCGTCGTCGGGGCGGAGCAGGTCGAGGGCCTGCGCTGGCCCGGGCTCGCGCTCGGCGGGGGACGGGTCGCGGCGTCCTCGCTGCACGAGGCGCTGCCGACGGCCGAGCACGGCGCGCCCGCGCTGACCGTGCTCTCCTGCGACCGGCACGGTCCGGGACCCGCGCCGGAGGCGGCGCTCGCGGTGGTCGAGGCGGGCCGGCGGGCGGGGGACACGGTGGTCTGCGACCTGCCGCGCCACCTCACCGAGGCGGCCGTGGCGGTGCTGGACGCCTCCGACCTGGCGGTGCTCGTCCTGCCGGCCGAGGTCCGGGCGACCGCCGCCGGGTCGCGGGTGGCGCGCCAGCTCGCGGAGCGGGGGGCGACGACGGCCGTCGTCGTGCGCGGGCCCTCGCCCGGCGGCCTGACCGGCGAGGACGTGGCGGAGGCGCTCGGCCTCGAGGTGCTGATCTCGGTCGAGGCGGAGCCGGGGCTGGCGGCGGCGCTGGACCGCGGGTCGGTGCCCGGCGTCCGGCGCGGGCCGCTCGCGCGGGCGGCCGCCGCGGTCCTGGACGCGGTCGAGCACCGGCGGAGAGGTCGTCCCGCGGCGGCATGAGCTGTGCCGATCCCGACCCGGCTCGCCGCCTGCTGGCGGGCCGGGTCGTCGTCGTGCGCGGGGGCAGGTGCTGGTCCGTGCGGCGTACGCGTTCATCCCCAGTGGCAGTTCCGGCCTGGTTGTCCACAGGGCCGCGAGCTCGTGCTGGGGGCTCGGGGCGGTGGTGGGGCAGCGTCGTGGCCGTCAGGGAGTTCGGCGGGCTGCGGCGAGGGCGGTGGGCGATGACGACGGCGGAGACGGCCGGCGAGGTGGGCGACCTCGTGGAGCGGGTCCGGACGCGGTTGGCGGGCGCCGGCGGCGAGGCGGGGGTGGCCGAGCTCGCGGCGGCGGTCCGGGCGGAGGCGCGGGGCGTCGTCGGTGACGCCGATGTGCTCGCCGCGGTGCGTGCGCTGCAGCGGGAGTTCGTCGGTGCCGGGCCGCTGGAGCCGCTGCTGCGGGACCCGGCGACCTCGGACGTGCTGGTCACCGCTCCAGACGCGGTGTGGGTGGACCGTGGCGCGGGGCTGGAGCGTGCCGCGGTGGCGTTCGCCGACGAGGACGCGGTCCGGCGGCTGGCCCAACGGCTCGCGGCCGCGGCGGGGCGGCGCCTGGACGACGCGAGCCCGTACGTGGACGCCCGCCTGCCCGGTAGCGGCGTGCGCCTGCACGCGGTGCTGCCTCCGGTGGCCGCCGACGGCACGTGTGTCTCGCTGCGGGTTCTGCGCCCGGCCCGCCACGACCTCGACGCGCTGGAGGCCGGCGGCACCGTGGACGCGACGGGGCGGGCGCTGCTGGAGGCGGTGGTCGCGGCCCGGCTGGCGTTCCTCGTCGTCGGCGGCACCGGGTCGGGCAAGACGACCGTGCTGTCCGCCCTGCTGGCCCGCGTCCCGCCGGCCGAACGGATCGTGCTCGTGGAGGATGCCGAGGAGCTGCGCCCGCGCCACCCGCACGTGGTCCGGCTGGTGTCCCGCCCCGCGAACGTCGAGGGCGCGGGCACGGTGCTGCTGCGCGACCTCGTCCGCCAGGCGCTGCGGATGCGCCCCGACCGGCTGGTGGTCGGCGAGGTACGCGGGGCCGAGGTCTGCGAGTTGCTCGCGGCGCTCAACACCGGCCACGACGGCGGGGCGGGCACGGTCCACGCCAACTCCCCGCGCGAGGTGCCCGCGCGCCTCGAGGCCCTCGCGGCTCTGGGCGGGATGACCCCGGAGGCACTGCGCAGTCAGGTCGCCGCCGCGATCCAGGTGGTGCTGCACGTGCGGCGTCGCGCCGACGGCCGGCGGGTGCTCGAGGGCGTCGGGGTGGTGCGGCGCGGTGACGCCGAGGGGCTGGTCGTCGTGCCGGCGTGGGGCCGCGACGGCGGGTGGGCCGCGGGGCGCGCGGACCTCGGCGCGATGTTCGCCGAGCGGGGCGTGGACGCGCCGTGGGCGGGTTCGTCGGCCGGTGGTCGGTCGGGGGTCGCCGTACCCGCGCTGAGGGAGGCCGGGCCCGACGCCGAGCCGTCGCCGGGCCGGCCGGCGCTGCGCGCAGGGGTCGCCTCGCTGCGTGCGGCGGGGTCGGCATGAGCACCGTCGTCGTGGCGCTCGTCCTCCTGGCCGGAGCGACGCTGGCCTGGCCGCCCGCCGGTGCGCCCGGGCGGTTGCGGGCGCTGGCTCCACGCCCGCTCGGCCCGCCACGCGGCGCGGCGTCGCGTGTGCCCACGGTGGTTCCGGTGCTCGTCGGGCTCGGCCTCGCCGCGCTCGTCGCCGGGGTCGGTGGCGCCGTGGCGGCCGTCGTCCTCGGCGCGGTCCTGCTGCGCGGGCAGCGGGCGCGGCACACCGAGCGAGCCCGGACGGAGACCACGGCCGGGCTCGCCGAAGGACTCGCGGCCTTCGCGGGCGAGCTGCGTGCGGGCCATCCACCGGCCTCCGCGGCGGCCGCGGCCGGTCGGGACGCCGGGACGGCCGCCCGTCGGGCCCTGGCCCGGGTCGAGGCGACGGCACGGCTCGGCGGCGACGTCCCGGCCGCGCTCCGCGAGCAGGCGGCCGCCGACCCCCTCGCCGGGCCGCACCTGCGCCGCCTCGCCGACGCGTGGTCGCTCGCCGACCGCCACGGCATCGGGCTCGCGGCCCTCGCGGAGGCGGTCGCCGAGGACCTCCGGGCGCGCGCCCGGTTCGCGGGCCGGCTCGGCGCCCAGCTCGCGGGGCCGCGCACCACCGCGGCCGTGCTCGCGGCCCTCCCGGGTATCGGCCTGGTCCTCGGGCAGCTGGTCGGCGCCCATCCGCTCGGCGTGCTGACCGGTACCGGCGTGGGCCAGGTGCTGCTGGTGGCCGGCGCCGGGCTCGTCGCTGCCGGGCTGGAGTGGAGCCGGCGGCTGACGGCAGGGGTCGTCCGGTGACCGCCCTCGCCGCCGGGCTCGTCCTCCTGGCCGTCGCGGTGCTCGTCGCCCCCGGTCCGGTCGCGGCGCGTTCGCGGGTGCGCTCCCTGCGCGTGCCCGACGCGCGCCGAACCCCGCCGCGACGTCGCGACCCACGACGCGATCCCTGGCAGGAGGCGGGCGCCTGGGACGAGCTCGCCGCCTGCCTCCGGGCCGGCCTCTCCCTCGACCGCGCCGTGCGGGCGGTCGCAGCATCGCTGCCCGGAACCGTGGCCGACGCCCTCACCCGGGTCGCCGACCTGCTCGCGCTCGGGGCGGACCCGGCCGACGCCTGGGCACCCGCGCTCGAGGAGGCCGCGACCGCCCGGCTCGCCCGCGCCGCCCGTCGCTCGGCGCGCAGTGGCGCCGCGGTCGCCGGGGTCGCGACGACGGTCGCCGCCGACGTCCGAGCCGAGGCCGCCGAGGCGGTGTCCGCCCGCGCGGAGCGGGCCGGCGTCCTCGTCGCCGGGCCCCTCGGGCTCTGCTTCCTGCCCGCGTTCCTGGCGCTGGGGATCGCCCCGGTCGTCATCGGGCTCGCCGCGCCGCTTCTGGAGCGGACATGACGACCGCGGCCCACCCGGGGCGCGGGACGAGAGGAGACGACGATGGAGAATCCGACGACGGTGGTCGCGCTGCTGATGGCCCGCCTGGTGGCCCTGGCCCGCGACGAGGAGGGGATGTCGACGGTCGAGTACGCGATCGGCCTGATCGCAGCAGCCGCGTTCGCAGGCCTGCTCTTCGTGATCGTCAACGCGCCGGCCGTGGTGGGCGCGCTCACGGGGCTCGTCCAGCGCGCGCTCACTCCGGCCGGCTGACCGGGGAGGGCGCCGGGGGTCGCTGGGACGACCGGGGCATGGTGACCGTCGAGGCCGCGATCGCGATCGGGAGCCTCGTCGCGGTGCTCGCGGTCGTGCTGGCCGCCGTCGGCGCGGTCGTCGCGCAGGTCCGCTGCGTGGACGCCGCGGGGGAGGCGGCCCGACGGGCGTCCCGAGACGACCCGGCGGGCGCCCAGGCGCTCGTCCGGGACCTCCCGGGCGGCACCGAGGTCCGCGTCGAGCCGGAGGGGGACCTGGTCCACGTCGTGGTCCGGGTCCCGCCGCTCGGCGGCGCCCTGCCGGGGCTGCGGGTGACGGCCGAGGCGGTGGCGGCCCGGGAGCCCGTCGTCGCCGCGCCGACCGGCGGGGCCGACGACACCGCTCCGGAGGACTCTCCCGAGACGACCGGCGCACCCGTGCCCGAGGGCCCGGTGCTCGTCCCGGACAGGTCCTCGCCCGCGGGGCCGGCGCCGTGAGTGCCCCGGGCCGGATCGGCCTGCGTGACGACCGTGGCCTCGCCACCGTCGTCGCCGCCGGGGCGATCGGGGTCGTCGGGATCCTGCTGGGCGCGCTCCTCGTGCTCGGGGCCGCGGTGGCCACCCGTCACCGCGCCGAGAACGCCGCCGACCTCGCCGCCCTCGCCGGTGCGGGGGAGGCCGCGCGGGGCCGCGAGCCGGCGTGCGCCCAGGCACGCGAGGTCGCCGGGCGCAACGGCGCCACGCTCGTGCGGTGCACCTGGATCGGGTGGGATCTGCAGGTCGACGTGGCTTCGACCTGCGGATGTCTGCCCGTGGGAGACGCGACCACGGTGCGTGCCCGGGCAGGTCCTGTGGTGAAGGTCATGCCTCGAATCGCTGAAGGTGCGGTCGTCGATCGTCATCGGACCGTGTCCTCGCCGGACGAGCGGCGGCGGCCTCCCGTCGAGCGGTGACACGGTTGGTGCAGTCGGGACGAGTGGTGCGACGGACGCTCGTCCGTGGCGCGTTCGCCCGCTCGACGGTGCCAAGGATGGCGCTCGGCGTGCCACCCCGGCCGATGGGCGACAGCGGGTGGAAATCACGTGGCAACCCGCCGTTACTGGGGCAGGAACACCGCACGGGTTGGACCAGTACCGGGAGGACCCGCATGCAGTGGTGGGACAGCTACCGAGCCGTCTACGGCACCGAGCTTCGTGCCGAGGCGATGGTGCTCGCCGACCACGGCTGGGCGGTGGTCCCGGGCACCTTCCCCCAGGGTGACGTCTGGACCGGCTGCACGGACGCGCCGCAGGCCGGCCCCGCTCCCGTCCTCGAGGACTGGGCCGCCGCGGCGACGACCGACACCGGTCGGATCGCCGACTGGTGGTCGGGCCTGCCCTACTCGATCCTGCTGCCCACGGGCCTGACCTTCGACGTGATCGAGGTGCCCGCGAGCATCGGTCGTCGGGCGGCCGCGGCGCTGCGGGCGGTCGGGGTGCCGGTGCCGATCGCGGCGACGCCGACCGGGGAGTGGCTCTTCCCGGTGCTGCCGGGCGAGCCCCTGCGTCCGGACCTCGCCGGCCGCCCGGGCATGACGCTGCACGGCCGCGGCAGCTACCTCGCCGCGCCGCCCTCGGTGTTCCCGCAGGGCTCGATCCACTGGCGGGTCCGCCCGGCGGCGTGCAGCTGGCGCCTCCCGGACCCGTATAGCGTCCAGGACGCCATGGCCGAGGCCGTGCGCGAGCGTCCGCAGCGTGGGCTGGGCGGCAGCTCCACCTACCGGCTGGCGACCGTCGCCACCGGCATCCGTTCCTGACGGACGAGCACGACCCCGGGTGCGCCCGGGACCACCACAACTGAAGACTCGGGTCGGCCAGGACCGCCGACGACGTCCCCGCAGAGCGCGCACCCCGCCGCAGCGCCGCCGGGAGGACGCCACGGTCCGGCCCACCCTGCGGCGGTGGGCGCGACGTGTGCGCCCGTGACCACCTCCCGGAGCGCGCCCGCGCCCACCGCCGCCCGAGACAGCGCCGCAGGGCGGGTCGAGTGATCCTCCCCGCCCTGCGGCGTGACAGACCTCCCCGCGGGCCGGGAGCCCCGAACCCCGGCCCGCGGTGGAACCCAGGAGCCGAGCCCGCGTTGGCGTCCCCCCGGCCCGGCCCGGCCCTACCGCGAGGGGCACTTCACGCAGGTTCGAGGGCCCGCTGGCCTGCCCGGTGTGCCCGTGATCATGGAGCGGCACGTTGGGCCAGTAGGAGCCAGCAGCGAGGGGCACTTCACGCAGGTTCGATGGCCCGCTGGCCTGCCCCGTGTGCTCCTGATCGTGATGGGCGCGGCCCGCCCCGAAGATCACTTCGGCAGACGCGCCAGCACCCCCGTGAGCACCGCGACCGCGCCGGCCTTGTCGAGCGGGTCGTTCCCGTTGCCGCACTTCGGCGACTGCACGCACGAGGGGCACCCCGACGGGCACTCGCAGCCGGCGATCGCGTCGCGCGTCGCCGAGAGCCACGTCCGCATCGCCTCGTGCCCGCGGTCGGCGAACCCCGCGCCGCCCGGGTGCCCGTCGTGGACGAACACCGTGGGCCGCCCGGTGTCCGGGTGCAGCGCCGTCGAGACACCGCCGATGTCCCAGCGGTCGCACGTCGCGACGAGCGGCATGAGCCCGATCGCGGCGTGCTCCGCTGCGTGCAGCGAGCCGGGAACCCGCGCGGGCACGATCCCGACGCCGTCGAGCAGCGTCTCCGAGAGCGTGTACCAGACCGCGCGGGTCGCGAGCGTGCGTTCCGGGAGGTCGAGCGGGACCTGCTCGAGCACCTGACCCGACGGCGCCTTGCGCAGGTAGCCGACGACCTGCTCGGTCACCTCGACGGTGCCGAGGCAGACCTGCAGCTCCGGGCCGTCCACCGTCGTGGCGCCGAACGAGTCGCAGTGCTCGGTCTCGACCACCGCGATGTCGGTGACCGACCGGGACTGCGTCGTCCACTCCGGTTCCTCGGCGTGGACGTGGGCGAGACCCTCCTCGAGGTCCAGCGAGTCCACGACGTAGCTCTCGCCCTGGTGCAGGTGCACCGCGCCCTCGTGGACCGTCGAGGGCGCCGCACCCGGGTCCACCGTCCCGAGCATGCGCCCGGTGTCGGACTCCACGATCACGACCTGCTCGCCGCCCGACCCGCGGATGTCCACCCCGGCGTGGGGGCGCTCGGTCGCCAGCGCCCAGAACCAGCCGCCGCGCCGCCGCCGCACGAGCCCCTCGGCCGCGAGGTCGTCGAGCGCCCGCCGCGCGACCTCGCCGCCGAACACGTCCTCGACGTCCGCCGCGGTCAGCGGCAGCTCCGCGGCCGCGCACGCCAGGTGGGGCGCGAGGACGTAGACGTTCGTCGGGTCGAGCACGCAGCGCTCCAGGGGCGCCCCGAGTACAGCCTGCGGGTGGTGGACGAGATAGGTGTCCAGCGGGTCGTCCCGGGCCACGAGCAGGACCATGGCGTCGTCCCCCGACCGCCCGGCCCGCCCGGCCTGCTGCCAAAACGACGCCCGCGTCCCCGGGAACCCGGCGACCACGACCGCGTCGAGCCCCGCGACGTCGATCCCCAGCTCGAGCGCGTTCGTCGTCGCGACCCCGCGCAGCGCGCCGCTCATCAGCGCCGCCTCGAGCTCGCGCCGCTCCTCGGGCAGGTAGCCCGCGCGGTACGCCGCCACCTGGCGGGCGAGCTCCGGGTCGATCTCGCCCAACACCCGCCGCGCGCCGAGCGCCGTCAGCTCCGCGCCGCGCCGCGAACGGACGAAGGCCAGCGAGCGGGCGCCCTCCACGACGAGGTCGGCGAGGATCCGCGCCGTCTCCGCTCCCGCCGAGCGGCGCACCGGTGCCCCGTTCTCGCCGGTGATCTCCTCCAGCAGCGGCGGCTCCCACAGCCCGACCGCCCGGCGGCCCCGCGGGGACGCGTCGTCGGTGACCTGCACGACGTCGAGCCCGGTCAGCGTGCCGGCAGAGACCGCCGGGTCGGACATCGTCGCCGAGGCCAGCACGAACGTCGGGTGCGCGCCGTACCGCGCGCAGATCCGCCGCAGTCGCCGCAGCAGCAGCGCCACGTGCGAGCCGAACACCCCGCGATAGGCGTGGGCCTCGTCGACGACGACGTAGCGCAGCCGGCGCAGGAACGTCGTCCAGCGGCCGTGCCGCGGCAGGATCCCGCGGTGGAGCATGTCGGGGTTGGTGAACACCCACCGCGCCGAGCGGCGCACCGCGTCCCGCTCCGACATCGGGGTGTCCCCGTCGTAGGACGACGCGCGCAGGCCGTCGGCACCGCCAGGGCCGAGCGCCCGGGCCGCCCGGAGCTGGTCGGCGCCCAGGGCCTTGGTGGGCGAGAGGTAGAGCGCCGTGGCCCCGCGGTCGGCGGACAGCGCGGCCACCACCGGCAGCTGGTAGGCCAGCGACTTCCCCGACGCCGTCCCCGTCGACACGACGACGTGGCGCCCCGCCCACGCATGGTCCGCCGCGAGCGCCTGGTGGAGCCACGGGGCGCCGACCCCGCGCGCCGCCAGCCGCGCCCGCAGGTCGTCGGGGACCCACTCCGGCCACGGGGCCCGCCGGCCCTCGCGTGCGGGCACGACCTCGGCGTGGGTCAGCGGGTCCTCGCCCTGGGGGGTGCCGGCCAGGACGCGGCGAAGCAGCTCGGTGCCGTGCCCCGGCTCGTCGGGCACACCATGCGCCCGGGCGATCGCGCGCACGCCGCCACCGACACCGTCGTCGACTCCACCGCCCGCCCCGGGACCCACCCGCACGGGGTCGCCCGCCTCCCTCGTCACGCCGCCACCTCCCCGACCTCACCGAGGTTCGCACACCCCACCGACACCGCGGCGTGGGAGCATCTCGGCGGGGAAAGAAGCAGACGTCACAGCGTGATCGGGAACCGGGCGCTCACCGGCTCCGGGCCACCCCCATACACTGCGTCCCCTGTCACCCTGCGCGGCTCGCGCGCGGTGACGCTCACTGCG
>JAVXWR010000372.1:0-3684 GCA_032230725.1 Actinomycetota bacterium | reverse complement strand
ATGGCCGACCCGGCCCTCGTCGAACTGGTGATCAGCAGCGAGAGCGACGAGGCGGCCCGGGCGCGGGCGCTGCGGCTCCTCGGGTTCGCCGCGGACCTGCCGGTCCGCGTCGTCGCGGTGCGCTCCCCACGCCCGCTCGACCAGGTCGCCACCCGCATCTGCCCGGGACGCCCGGTGAAGGCCGCCACCGTGGCCGGCGTCGGCGTCGTCCTCGCCACCACCCTCGACCCGTCCCGCTTCCCCGCCGGTGTCCGGGCCGGGATCGGCGACGCCGCGACGCCCCACCACTCGTGGCGCGACGCGCGCACCGCGCTCCGGTTCACCAGCCCGCGCCGACCGGTCGTCCGCCACGGCGAGCTGGGGGCGCTGGCGCTGCTCGCACACGTCTCCCACGACGAGCTGGGGGCGAACCCCGACGTCGCCACGGTCACCCGCCTCGCGCAGCGGCCCGACGACCTCGAGACCCTCGACGTCTACTGCGCCGCCGGGTCACTACGGCGGGCCGCCGACCTCCTGCACCTGCACCACAGCAGCCTCGCGCGGCGGCTCGACCAGATCGGGAAGGCCTTCGGGTTCGACCTCACCGAACCGGCCGGGGCCCTGCGGGCCGGGCTCGCCCTGACCGCGTGGCGGCTCCTCGGCGACTGAGGTGGCTGGCGTCGTGATCCGCGAGGTCGGTCCGGTACCGCGTCAGCGCGAGCGCCGCGTGCTCGGACGGCGCCGGCTCGTCGACGCGAGCCGCACACGCCTCCAACGCCCCCACCAGCGAGGACTCGTCCAGATCGGCCCCGATCAGCACGAGCCGCGCGCCCGCCGTCGACACCCTCGCCGGCGCCGGGCGCACCCGGATCGCGGTCCCGACGGTCTGCACCTCCCACACCTGGGGTCCCGAGGTGAGCCGCACGATTCCCTTCGCCCGCACCACGCCGGTCGGCCCGGCCTCGAGGAACGCCGCGATCCGCCCCGGGTCCAGCGGCCGATCGGACACGAACGAGACGCTCCGGGCCGCGTCGTGGGGATGGGCCCCGTCGACCTCGCGCAGCAGCTCGTCGAGCCCGAGCTGCGCGGGGCGTGGGCGCACGACCGGGTCGACGAGCAGCGCCGGGTCCAGCGCCCCGTGCCGGGTCCCGACGACGGCGCCCGGCGCCACCGCGCGGACGGCCGCCACGGCCTCGTCGGCGACGGCCGCAGCCGCCCGGTCCAGCCCGTTCACGACGGCGAGGTCGGCCAGCCGGGCCTGCTCGAGGTCCGGGTCGACGGCGTCGAGCACGACGACGAGGCCGCCGTAGGTCGCGTGCGGGTCGCTCGAGGCCAGCAGCAGGCGCACCAGCTCGCGCGGCTCGGCGAGACCGCTCGCCTCCACGACGACGAGGTCGAGCCCGGCGGCCGGTGCGGTGAGCTCGGCGAGCAGGGCGGACAGGCCGTCGGCGTCGGTGGTGCAGCACAGGCACCCGCCCGCGAGCGAGGTCACGGCGCCGGCCTGGCCCGCGACGAGCATCGCGTCGATCCCGAGCGCCCCGAAGTCGTTGACGACGACGCCGATGCGTGTCCCGCCGGTGTGGCGCAGCAGGTGGTTGACCAGCGACGACTTCCCGACGCCGAGGTGTCCGGCGACGAGGACCACGGGGACCGTGCGGCGCTGACCCACGCCCGGCGAGCCTGCCAGACGCGTCCGACGTAGCGTCCGCAGCCGTGCGTCCCCTGGAAGGCATCCGCGTCCTGGACCTGTCGAGGGTGCTCGCCGGCCCCTACGCCACCCAGTGGCTCGGTGAGATGGGCGCCGACGTCGTGAAGGTCGAGCCCCCGGCCGGCGACGACACCCGCGGCTGGGGCCCACCCTTCCTCAACGACGACGCAGAGCCCGACGACGAGGCGCACCAGCGGGTGTCGCTGTACTACCTGTCCACCAACCGCAACAAGCGCGGCATCGTCATCGACCTCAAGACCGACCGCGGCCGGGAGGCGGTCCGCAGGCTGGCAGCCCGCGCCGACGTGCTCGTCGAGAACTTCCGCCCCGGCACCCTGGAACGCTGGGGGCTCGACCACGCGACGCTGAGCGCGGACAACCCGCGGCTGATCCACGTCGCGATCTCCGGGTTCGGACAGACCGGGCCCTACCGCGACCGCCCCGGCTACGACGTGCTCGCCCAGTCGATGGGCGGCATCATGAGCCTGACCGGCGAGCCGGACGGCCCCCCGACGAAGGTCGGGCTGCCGATCGGGGACCTCAACGGCGGGACCTGGGCGATCATCGCCGTGCTCATGGCCCTGCAGGCCCGGCACACCACCGGGGAGGGGCAGTACCTCGACGTGTCCCTGCTGGACGCCCAGACCGCGTGGCACACCTGGGCCGCGCAGGCCGTGTTCCACGACGCGACCCGGGCGCGGCGCCTCGGCGCGGCCCACCCCACCGTCGTGCCCTACCAGCCGATGGAGTGCGCCGACGGGACCCTCGTCGTCGCGACGGGCAGCGAGCGTCTCTGGCGCCTGTTCTGTCAGGTGCTCGGCCTCGACGACCTCGTCGACGACCCGCGCTTCGCCACCAACGCCGACCGCGCGGGCCGCCGCGAGGAACTGATGACGCTCGTCGAGGCCGTGATGCGCGAGGAGCCGGTCGCGCACTGGGCGACGGCGTTCGAGGCGGCGGGTGTGCCGATCGGGCCGATCAACACCCTCGACGACCTCTACGACGACCCGTGGTCGGTCGAGCGCGGCCACCACGTCACGCTGGACCACCCCGGCGTCGGGACCTACCACGGCACCGGCTTCCCGGTGCACGCCTCCGGGCCGGGCGCGACCCCACCGGCCCCGAGCGGCCCGCCGCCGCTGCTCGGCCAGCACACCGCCGAGGTGCTCGCGGAGATCGGCTACTCCGACGAGGAGATCGCCGGCTTCTCCGGGACCCCCTGACCCTCACGGCGCGCCGCGCAGCAGCTCCCGGACCTTGACCGTCCGCAGCCGGTTGAGCGCCGCCGCGACCTCGTGCCGACGGGGCACGACGAGGTCGGTGGCGTCGCGGGGACCGCCGAGCAGGGCGTCGACCCCGGTCCGGTCGAGCTCGGCGTCGAGCAGGTCGAGGCCCTCGCCGAGCGGGATCGTCCCGTCGAGCACCCCCTCCCCCAGCAGCGCCAGCGCCCGCCCGATCCCGGCGACCTGGGAGCGGTCGACGATCTGCTCGACGGCGGCGAGGTCGACGTCCTCCTCGCCGAAGGTCAAGGTGTCGACGCCGCGCGCCGTGACGCGGCGCTTCCCCTGACGGCCGGTCGGATCGAGCGACGACGGGTCCACGACGCGGCGCGTGACCGGCGGGAAGCCCGAGTGCTCGACGGCCCGCGTGGTTCCCTCGGCGGCGATCTCGTGCGCGCGGGCCGTGACCTCCGCACAGGCGTACGAGTCCATCATGACCACGGTGTCGGCCACCCCGAGGTAGTCGCCCGACCCGCCCATGACCAGCACCGATGACACCCCGCGCTCGGTGTGCAGCGGCCGGATCCGCTCCACGAACGGCACCAGCGGCTCGGTCGCGATGAGCTGCTGCATCCGACCGTCGCGGATCATGATGTTGGTGGCCGAGGTGTCCTCGTCGACGAGCAGCACGCCCGCCCCGGCCTCCACCGCCTCCACCATCGACGCGGCCTGGCTGGTGGAGCCCGAGGCGTTCGTCGTGGAGAAGTCGTCGGTGGG
>JAVXWR010000367.1:0-6097 GCA_032230725.1 Actinomycetota bacterium | reverse complement strand
GGCAGGCCTACTTCCACGCCCGCAACCGGCTCGTCGTCGCGGCCCTGCACGGCCCGGACGACCCGAAGGCGATGCTGCTCGACTCGCTCAAGCGCACCCTGCGGCACCTGTTCCTGCTCGAGTACTCCGCGATCGCGCTGCACCAGATGGCGATGCGGGACTTCCTCTCCGGGCCGAAGGCGCTGTTCGGGGCGCTCCCGACGGCGCTCGGCGCGGTGCGGGCCACGCGCGCCCGCTACCCCGACGGCGCCGTCCACCCCAGTGCCCGCGACCTGCCCGAGCCGCCCATCGGTGCGCTCGCCGCACAGCTGTGGCCGGAGCCGCCGCTCGGCAAGGTCGCCCAGGTCAAGGCGCTCGCCGGGGCGCTGCGTCACCAGCTGCGCCCCGCCGACCCGGCAGCGTGGGAGCGGCCCCAGCGCAACGTCCCCGCCGAGCACGGGACCTGGTTCCTGCTCTCCCGGCTCGACGGGGCCACGGTGTCCACCTCCGACGGCACCGGGGTCACCTACCGCAAGCGCGACCGCCGCCAGTTCTGGGAGCTGCTGCGCGTCTCGCTCTCCCTGCACCAGCAGGTCCTGCGCTCGTGGCCGGCCCTGCGCCGCCGCTACCAGGACGGCATGCCCGAGCTGATCAGCCGGGAGGCGTGGGACGAGCAGGTGTTCCGTAGGTGCGCTCCGCGCTAGTGCGCACGTAGCCCGAGGCCACCTGGTCGAGCAGGACGTCGCGCAGCAGCACGTCGGCCTGATCGACTCCCTCCGCTCGGATGCGGGCCGTGTCGAGGCCGAGCGAGGTCTCGAGCACCTGGGCGCCGGCCGTCTCGAGGACCTCCCGGGCGTCCTCGATCGCGTAGCGGCCCCGCGTGCGCCCGCCGTAGCCGACGATCGCGACGACGGTGCCGGTCCAGTCGGTGCCCGCGAGGTCGGTGAGCACGCTGCGCGGGCAGGCGCGCAGGTACTCGGGGACGAGCACGACGGCGGCAGTCGCGGGGTCGTCCTCCGCCGGCCGCCGGGCGGCGACGCCCTCCTCGAGCCACCCCGCGAGCCGTTCACCGAGCACGGCCCGGGGCAGCCGGGGTCGGACCACGGTCGTGATCATGCCTGGCCTCCCCGGGTGCTCGGCGTTCTCGGTCGGGGACCACCGTTGCCGACAGCCCGGCCGTCGCTCAACGCATTTCCGGAGCGGGCGAACGTGGTGGACCGTCGCTCGATCAACAGCACACGGCGCGGCTGGTGACGCCTGCTGGCCTGCCTCACGTGCTCCTCGCGATGGGGCCGTGCGCGCTCGAGGTCGGGGCGGTCACAACGCCGCGGACGGCGGTGCCATCATCGGCGCATGGCGGAGCAGGGGACCGAGCAGAAGTCGAGCACGAACGGCGACGAGAACACGCGCCGGCATGCCGCGTCCGAGGAGTCGTCCGGCGAGCAGCAGTCCCCGGCCGAGCAGGGGTCGGACTCGTCAGAGCAGAAGTCGGAGTCGTCGTCGGGGCAGAAGTCGGAGTCGTCGTCCGGGCAGAACTCGGACTCGTCGTCCGGGCAGAACTCGGACTCGTCGTCCGGGCAGAAGTCGGACTCATCCGGGCAGAAGACCGAGCGCTCGGAGCAGCCGACCCAGGGGCAGTCCAACGGGCAGGCCCGCTCGGAGAATTCGGGCGAGGACAAGGACTCGGCCCCGCGCCGTGGCCAGGCGGACACCTCCTGGGCCGAGCCGGAGTCGTCCGGCTCCTCGCGCCACCGGTCCGTCGACATCGGCGAGCTCGCCTGGCGGACCGGGAACGTGCTGGCCACCGTCGTGCGCACGCTGGCCCTGCTGTTCGCCCTGGTGCTGGTCGTCAACGTGGTGCTGGTGGTCGTGGGGGTCAACCCCGCCAACGGCGTGGCGCAGTTCGTCGCCACCGTGGCGGGCGTCGTGATCCTCGGGTTCCGGGACCTCTTCGTGCCGGCGAACCCCCTCCTGATGCTCGCCGTGAACTCGCTGATCGCCGCGGTGTTCTGGCTGTTCGTCGGCGAGCTGCTCTCCCGGCTGATCCGGTTCCTCGCCGCGCGGGTGAAGTAGCGGTGGGTCGAAGTCGCCGCTGATCAGGGGCACACGGGGCAGCCCAGGGAGCAGGTGCGCCTGCGTGACGTGCCCCTCGCCGGACCCGGCGGCCGCGTCCCCAGGCCGCCGCTGATCAGGGGCACACGGGGCAGCCCGGAGGGCAGGTGCGCCTGCGTGGAGTGCCCCTCGCCGATAGCCGAGCCGACGGGGTCGCGAGCGGTCTGCCCCAGTCGAGCCCCCTCAGACCCCGCTCGGGGTGACCGTCGGCCCACCCGCGGCCGCTCCGGCACCCACACCCCCGGGGACCGCCCGCACCGGGATCAGGGCCGCGAGCCCGATGAGCAGCACGATCCCGATCCCGAGGATGCCCCAGCGCTGCTCGCCGAACAGTGTGATGAACAGGCTGAACAGCGCCGGCGCGAGGAAGCTGACCGCGCGACCCGTCGTCGCGTAGAGGCCGAAGAGCTCGCCCTCGCGCCCCGGCGGGACGAGGCGCGCGAGGTAGCTGCGTGAGCACGCCTGGGCCGGGCCGACGAACAGCGACAGGAACAGGCCCCCGACGTAGAACGCCGTCTTGCCCGACGCGGGCAGCAGGGCCCCGGCCACGATCACGAGCGCGACCAGCGAGACGATGACGACGCGCTTGGGCCCGACGCGGTCGTCGAGCGCGCCACCCACCACGGCACCCGTCGCGGAGACGACGTTGGCCGCGATCGCGAAGAAGATGACCTCGGTCGCGCTCAGCCCGAAGGTGCCCGCGGCCAGCACACCGCCGAAGGTGAACACCGCCGTGAGCCCATCACGGTAGATCGCGCTCGCGATGAGGAAGCCGAGCAGGTTCCGGTCGGTGCGACCCAGGTCCGCGATGCGGCGCACCAGCAGGGCGTAGGAGCCGAGCCACCCGACCGACGCGGCCTCGGCGTCGCCGGGGGGTGCGGGGTAGGGGAAGCGCATGAACAGCACCGGGATCGCGAAGACCGCGAACCACGCCGCGCAGACGAGCGCGATCACGCGGGGGCCGAGGTCGGCGGAGGGGAACGTGATCGCCCCGATCGGTGCGATGAACAGCAGCAGGCAGCCGACGAGCAGCACGATCCCGCCGAGGTAACCCGCCGACCAGCCGACCCCGGACACCCAGCCGGTGCGCCCGGGCGGCGCGAGCCGGTAGATCATCGAGTTGTACTCGACCTGGGCCAGTTCGTAGGCGAACGTGCCGATCCCGAGCAGCACCAGCCCGAGCAGCAGGTACGACGGCGAGCCCTGGACGAGGAACATCAGCGCGGTCGCGACGACGATCACCGCGGTCAGCGCCCCGAGGCGCCGCTGGCGGCCCTGCTCGGCGCCGGCGGCGTCGCTGCGCTGGCCGTACACCGGGGCGGTGAGCGCGACCAGCACGCCCGAGATGGCGATGGTGTTCGCGAGCGCCGCCGACCCCGACGCCTCGTCGGCCGCGACGCCGGACGTCAGGTAGACGGTGAAGACGAACGTCGTGATGACGGCGTTGAAGGCGGCCGACCCCCAGTCCCAGGCGGCCCAGGCGATCAGCGGACGCAGCGTGCGCGGCGGCGCGGCGGCCTGCTCGGTGGACACGCGGCGGACGCTATCGGGTCGACGTCCGCGAAGGCCCCGGCGCGACACGGACCGCGACCACTGGGCGCTCCTCGTCATCCTCCCGGCGCAGCGGTCGGGGGCATCCGAGATCATCCGGAACGGACGGCGTGATGGCTCCGTGATCTCTCGTGAGTGATCATGATCGTGAAGTGTCGCTTTACCGTGACGCAAATGCCGTCCGGACCCGGATCACGACGGCGGGTGGCGCCACCGACGAGTGACGATGTGTCGCGACGCGTGCACGACCCCTTTGCGGACACTTCCCGGGCCCTTCTGGTCACATTCCGCCATGCGATCGACCGGTCGCCCCGAAGACCTGATCGAGAGGACATGAACGTGGGAGTTCTTCGCAAGGCCGTCCTGGCGACGTCGCTGATCGGCGCCGGCCTGGCTGCCACCACCGGTGCCGCCTTCGCCCACGAGGGCGGCGGGACCACGGTGCAGAAGGGGCTCATCAACTCGAGCGACTTCGCGCCCAACACCTCGCTCGACGCCTGCAACAACGACGTCCCGGTCAACGCGCTCGGCGTCCAGGTCCCGGTCCAGGACATCGCGGGCGCGGTCCCGCTGCTGTCGAAGGCGGAGAAGGGGAACTCGGCGACCAACGCCAAGTCCTGCCACAACCCGATCTCCGCCTCGAACTAGGAGAGCCACGGGTCCCCCGAGACCCGATCGAACGACGCGCCCGACACGCCAGCCCCCCACGGCGTGGCGGGCGCGTCGTGGTCTCCGGGGCCGTCTACCGTGCCGTGACGGTCGGGAGGAGGGTGCGGCGGGTGCTGAAGGGCTTTAAGGACTTCCTGCTCCGGGGCAACGTCGTCGACCTCGCGGTGGCCGTCGTGATCGGCGCCGCGTTCACCGCGGTCGTCACCGCCTTCACCAACGCGTTCCTCAAACCGCTGATCCAGCTCGTCTCCGGCGGCGGCCAGTTCGCGGGCACGTTCGTCGTCAACGGCGTCACCTTCGACTACGCGTCCTTCGTCAACGCCGTGATCACCTTCGCCATCACCGCCGCCGTCATCTACTTCCTCGTCGTGGTCCCGCTCAAGATCGTCATGGAGCGGCGCAAGCGTGGCGAGGAGTCCGGGCCCGCCGAGCCGACCGACCTCGAGCTCCTCACCGAGATCCGTGACCTGCTGCGCGAGCAGGGTCAGGCCCGCCGTCCGGGGCGCGGCGACGACGGCGGGACCGCCGGCCGGATCCCGCACCAGGAACGCTGAGCGCGACTACGGCTGGCTCGCCCAGTAGCCGAACGAGCGGTAGTCCGGGTACGGCGCCAGGTAGGGCTGGCGGGGTCCGAGCGTCACCGCCAGCGTCGACGAGGTGACCGCGGCGCCGGGGATCGTGATCGACGACTGCGCCCACGCGCCGTCGGCGGTCGCGAACGTCCAGTCGCCGACCCCGTGCCCGTCGGCGGCGACCGCGACCACGCCGGCCGAGGTGTTGCGGTCACGCACCGGCTCGCGGGCGTCGACGCGGGACGTCAGCGTCACCGGTCGGCCCGGGGTGAGGCCCCGCAGGACGAAGTGCTCCCCGCCGATCACGTGCCGGCCGCTGTCGACCACGACCCGTCCGCCGGGCAGGGTCTCGTTGCGGACCTCGGTCTGGTCGCCGACCCCGATGAGCGCACGGTCCACGCCGTAGCCGTGGGCGGCCTCGTCGGCGAGATCGCCGACGTTGAGGTGGTCCACGACGCGGCCGGGCACCGGCGCGTCGGGGGCGTCCCCGCTCCCGACGTGCGACCAGTCCGCCCGCCACACGCTGATGACGCGGCAGTCCCCGGTGGTCTGGCAGATGCCGCCGAACGGACCACGCTCACGCGCGGGACTCTTGGCCTCGAACGAGGTCACCGGCTCCGTTCCCAGAATCCGTGCGGCCGCCAGCTCGCCCACGGGCAGCAGCTCGGTCTGGTCGAAGATCGAGAAGTACGTGGGCCGCCGGTCGGGGGGCAGGTGCGCGAGGGCCTCGTACATCGCGCCGGAGCCCTCGAGGGCCGGGCGGGCCAGGCCCGGCGTCGTGAGCCCGACGAGGTCGACGACCCGGCGGTCGGAGAACCAGGCGACGGCCCCGACGTCGTTGACGCCGACCACCGCGTCGGGCGGGGTGTGGCCGCGCAGCCACTGGGCCACCGACACCGCCGACTCCCTGATGCCCGCCGCCTGCTGGGCCCCGCGCAGCGCCCACGTCGGCGCGGAGACGAGCGCGAACCCGAGCAGGACGGCGACGATCCCGGCGGAGAGGACGCGGCCCCGGCCCGCGTCGGCGGCGGCCCGCCCGACCGCCCGCGCGCCCAGCACGGCGAGCAGCACCACGACGGGCAGGAAGGGCTGCAGGTAGCGGCCCTCCTGCCAGAGCGCGGTCGTGAGCGTCGCGACCGCCACGAGCACGCCGACGAGCCCGAGCCCGAGCACCCCGGCCACGATCCGCCGCGGCGGGGTACCGAGGGCGAGCG
>JAVXWR010000365.1:0-8331 GCA_032230725.1 Actinomycetota bacterium | reverse complement strand
CGGCTCGATCTCCGCCGAGGCGCACACCGACCTCGCGATCGCCATGAACAACATCGGCGGACGCTCCAACACCGGCGAGGGTGGCGAGGACCCGGTCCGGCTCTACGACAGCTCGAAGCGCTCGGCGATCAAGCAGGTCGCGTCGGGCCGGTTCGGGGTGACGAGCGAGTACCTGGTCAACGCCGAGGATCTGCAGATCAAGATGGCGCAGGGCGCGAAGCCCGGCGAGGGCGGCCAGCTCGCGGGCAAGAAGGTCTACCCGTGGATCGCCGAGGTCCGGTACTCCACGCCCGGCGTCGGGCTGATCTCGCCGCCCCCGCACCACGACATCTACTCCATCGAGGACCTCAAGCAGCTCATCCACGACCTCAAGAACGCCAACGACCGGGCCCGGATCCACGTCAAGCTGGTCAGCTCGGTGGGGGTCGGGACGGTCGCGGCCGGGGTCAGCAAGGCCCACGCCGACGTCGTGCTCATCTCCGGATGGGACGGCGGCACCGGGGCGGCGCCGCTGACGAGCCTCAAGCACGCGGGCGCGCCGTGGGAGCTCGGGCTGGCCGACACCCAGCAGACCCTCATGCTCAACGGGCTGCGCGACCGGATCTCGGTGCAGGTGGACGGGGGCATGAAGACCGGCCGCGACGTGATCGTCGGGATGCTGCTCGGCGCCGAGGAGTACGGCTTCTCGACGACGCCGCTGGTGGTCAACGGCTGCATCATGATGCGCGTCTGCCACCTCGACACCTGCCCGGTCGGGGTCGCGACCCAGAACCCGGAGCTGCGCAAGCGCTACACCGGCAAGCCGGAGTTCGTCGAGAACTTCTTCTGGTTCATCGCCGAGGAGGTCCGCGAGTACATGGCGGCGCTCGGGTTCCGCACCGTCGACGAGGCGATCGGGCACACCGAGCTGATCGACGCCGGCCAGGCGGTCGACAACTGGAAGGCCAAGGGCATCGACCTGGCGCCGCTGTTCACGGTGCCCGAGGTGCCCGAGGGCGCCTCCACCGACCGGCGCTGCACCTCCTCGCAGGACCACGGGCTGGAGAAGGCGCTCGACCGGACGTTCATCCAGCTCGCGGAGGGCGCGCTCGACGACGCCATGCCGGTGCGGATCGAGATGCCGGTCCGCAACGTCAACCGCACCGTCGGGACCCTGCTCGGCGCGGAGGTCACGCGCCGCTACGGGCGGGACGGCCTGGCCGACGACACCATCCACATCGAGCTGACCGGCTCGGCGGGGCAGTCGTTCGGGGCGTTCCTCCCGCCGGGGATCACCCTCGACCTCGTCGGCGACGCCAACGACTACCTCGCCAAGGGCCTCTCCGGTGGGCGGGTGATCGTCCGGCCGCCCGAGGACGCGCGGTTCACCGGCACGTTCGACGAGCTCGGGCACGACGAGGCCCACACCATCGCCGGCAACGTCATCGCCTACGGCGCGACCGGCGGCGAGGTGTTCCTGCGCGGGCAGGTGGGGGAGCGGTTCTGCGTGCGCAACTCCGGCGCGCTCGCCGTCGTCGAGGGCGTCGGCGACCACGCCTGCGAGTACATGACCGGCGGACGCGTGGTGGTGCTCGGCGCGACCGGCCGCAACCTCGGCGCCGGGATGTCCGGCGGGATCGCGTTCGTCCACGACCTGCCCGAGATTCGCGTCAACACCGAGATGGTGGACCTGCTCGAGGTAGGAGGCGAGGACAGCGAAGATGCTGTGTGGCTGCGCCATGTTATCGAGCGCCACCTGGAGCTCACCGGCTCGCCGAAGGCCGCGCGCCTGCTCGACGACTGGGACACCCAGGTCGGGCACTTCACCAAGGTGATGCCCACCGACTTCCAACGGGTCCTCGACGCGACCCAGCGCGCCCAGACCGAGGGGCGCGACGTCAACGAGGTGATCATGGAGGTGGCGGGTGGCTGACCCTCGCGGGTTCCTCACCTACGAGCGCGAGGACAACCCCAAGCGCCCCGTCGAGGTCCGTCGCACGGACTGGGCGGAGATCTACGCGCCCCTCACCGACCCGGACGTCGAGGCGGAGACCCGCCGGCAGGCGGCCCGCTGCATGGACTGCGGCATCCCGTTCTGCCACTCCTCGAGCGCCGGGTGCCCGCTCGGGAACCTGATCCCGGAGTGGAACGACTTCGTGCGCCTGGGCGAGTGGGGCCGCGCGTCGGAGCGGCTGCACGCGACCAACAACTTCCCGGAGTTCACCGGCGCGCTCTGCCCGGCGCCGTGCCAGGAGGCGTGCGTCCTCTCGATCACCGAGCAGCCCGGCTCCGTCGCGATCAAGCGGGTCGAGTGGTCGATCGCCGAGGTCGGCTGGCGCGACGGCCACGTCGCCCCGCAGCCCACGACGGAGGTCTCCGGCAAGCGCGTCGCGGTGGTCGGCTCCGGTCCCGCGGGGCTCGCGGCCGCCCAGCAGCTCACCCGCGCCGGCCACGACGTCACCGTCTTCGAGCGCGACGACCGCATCGGCGGGCTGATGCGCTACGGCATCCCCGAGTTCAAGTTCGAGAAGTGGGAGCTCGACCGGCGCCTGGAGCAGATGCGCGTGGAGGGCACCCGGTTCGTCGTGAACTGCGAGGTCGGGAGCGAGTCGGCCCAGGGGCTGCCGGTCGAGCGGCTGCGGGCCGAGTACGACGCCGTGGTGCTCGCGGTCGGGTCGCTGGCCTCGCGCGACGACCGCTCCCTGGAGGGCCGCGACCTCGAGGGCATCCACCTCGCGATGGACTACCTGACCCCGGCCAACCGCGAGTGCGAGGGCGACGGGCCCTCGCCGATCAACGCGCGTGGCCAGAACGTCGTCATCATCGGCGGCGGCGACACCGGCGCGGACTGCTACGGGACCGCGACGCGCCAGGGCGCGATCGGGGTGCACCAGCTCGACCAGTACCCCGTGCCGCCCCTGAACCGGGACCCCGAGACGTCGCCCTGGCCCACCTGGCCGCTGATGTACCGGACCCCGCCGGCCCTCGAGGAGGGCGGCGAGCGCCTGTTCGCGACGGCGGTGCGCCGCTTCGTCGGCGACGACCGCGGCCACGTGCGGGCGGTCGAGCTCGCGTCGGTCGAGGTGCGCAAGGGGGACGACGGCTCGCGGGAGGTCGTGCCGACCACCGAGGAGATCCACGAGATGCCCGCCGACCTCGTCCTGTTCTCGATCGGCTTCACCGGTCCGGACGACATGGCGCTGATCCCGGGCCTGGGCATCGAGCGCACCAAGCGGGGCACGATCGGCTGCGGGTCGGACTGGCAGACCGACGCGCCCGGCGTGTTCGTCTGCGGGGACGCGCACCGGGGCGCCTCGCTCATCGTCTGGGCGATCGCCGAGGGCCGCTCCGCCGCGGCCGCCGTCGACACCTATCTCTCGTCCGACGGCCGCACCGAGCTGCCGGCCCCGGTGCACCCGGGGGCGCTGCCGCTGACGCCGGCGGGATAGATAGCGCTCTCCCGGACGCCTCTCGTTGATCAACAGCACACCGGGCACGTTCCGGACCCTCTGAACGTGCCTGCTGTGCCCCTGGTCAAGGGGAGTGGGTTCGGTGTGAACCCGGCGTTGATCAACAGCACACGGGGCAGGTTCTGGCGCCCGCAGACCTGCCTCGTGTGCTGATGATCATGGGCGGGCGGGCGGGGGCCATCCGGGATGCGGGCCGAGGCGGTCCGGCCACCACTACCCCTGGAGCTGGGCCTGGGTGATCTGCACGGGGAGCTTCGGCTTGCCGTCGCCTTCGCCGGTCGAGTTGTCGCTCCCGGCCGCCGCGACCTTGTCGAGCACCGCGAGCCCGGCGTCGCTGATGCGCCCGACGACCGTGTACTGCGGCGGGAGCGCCGAGTCGGCGTAGACGAGGAAGAACTGGCTGCCGGTCGTGTCCGGGTCGGAGGTCTTGGCCATGGCGACCAGGCCGCGGCTGTAGTCCGACGCGCCCTGACCCAGCGGCGAGGGCGCGAGGTTGGTCGGCGGCTCCTCCGCGTAGCGGAAGCCGGGCCCGCCCGACCCGGTGCCGGTCGGGTCACCGCACTGCAGGACCTTGAGGCTCTCACCGGTGGTGAGGCGGTGGCAGGGCGTGTCGTTGTAGAAGCCCTGCTGGGCCAGGGAGGCCACGGCGTTCACGGCGCACGGCGCCTGCGCCCGGTCGAGGGTCAGCGGGATCGCGCCCTGCGAGGTCTGCAGGGTGAGCCCGACGATGCCGGTGCGGGGCGGATTCGCGTCCGGGTTCTGCACCGGGCGCGACGCCTGCCCCTCCGCGATGTACTGACAGGCCCCCGACGCGGCCGCCGGGGCCGCCTCCGGCGACGACGGCCGCGTCGCCAGGTAGACCCCGACACCTGCCACGATCACTACGACGACGGCCACGACCGCACCGATCGTGAGCCGCTGCCGACGACGCCGGGCCCGCTCCGCGCGACGCTCGATCTGACGCTCCAGCTTGCGCTTGGCGGCCTTTCGGCGCTGCTCGTTCGTCGGCACGGCGGCATCCTAGGAAGTCAACCCGGGGTGAGTTCGGGCAGGTCGACGGACCGGGACGGCCACGACCTCGCGGAACCGGGTCCGCGGGACCCGGATCTCGGGCGGGATGTCGGGACGGACCGAGCTCGCGTCCACCACGTCCGTCCGGGACGAACCCGACCACTAGGGTGGATCGGAGTCGCACCGAGGAGGACTGAGGACGTGCTGCTCGCCGGGTTCCCGGCCGGGACTTTCCAGACCAACTGCTTCGTGGTCGCACCCGAGGAGGGCGGCCCGTGCGTGGTGGTCGACCCCGGGCAGGACGCCGAGGAGCCGCTGCGCAAGGTCCTCGCCGAGCGGAAGCTGACGCCCGTCGCGGTGCTGCTGACCCACGGCCACCTCGACCACATGTGGTCGGTGACCCCGGTGTGCGACGGCGACGACATCCCCGCCTGGATCCACCCCGAGGACCGGTTCATGCTCGCCGACCCGCTCCAGGGCGTCGGCGAGATGGGCGCCCAGCTCGCCGCGATGTACCCGGGCCTGGCGTTCCGCGAGCCGAAGCAGGTCGAGACCCTCGTCGACGGTGCGACGCTCGACCTCGCGGGGCTCACGCTGACCGTCGACCACACCCCGGGCCACACGCGCGGGTCGGTCGTCTTCCGCGGCACCGCCGACGACGACGCGCCCTTCGTGCTCGCCGGGGACACGTTGTTCCAGGGCAGCATCGGGCGCACCGACCTCCCCGGCGGCTCGCTGCCGGAGATGATGACCAGCCTGCGCACCAAGCTCCTGTCGCTCCCCGACGACACGGCGGTGCTGCCCGGGCACGGGCCGCCGACCACCGTCGGCGACGAGCGCCACACCAACCCGTTCCTGCAGGGCGCCCGCAACGCGCCCGGCCGGAACCTCTGAAGGACGTCGCCGTGGCCGAGATCCCGAGTGGTGGCTTCACCGCTCCGAAAGGCATCCCCGAGTACGTCGGGCCCGAGTTCGTCGCGGTCCGCGACACCCTGGTCCGCGAGGCCGACCGCGCCGGCTACGCCAATCTCGAGCTCCCCGTGTTCGAGGACACCGCGCTCTACGCGCGCGGGGTCGGTGAGTCCACCGACGTCGTCTCCAAGGAGATGTACACCTTCGCCGACCGCGGCGGCCGCACCGTGACGCTACGCCCCGAGGGCACGGCGGGCGTCGTCCGCAGCGTCATCGAGCACGGCCTGGATCGCGGCACGTTGCCGGTCAAGCTCCGCTACACCGGGCCGTTCTTCCGCTACGAGCGCCCGCAGGCCGGGCGCTACCGCCAGCTCCAGCAGGTCGGCGTCGAGGCCATCGGCGTGGACGACCCGGCACTGGACGCCGAGGTCCTCGCCGTCGCCGACGCCGGGTTCCGGGCCCTGGGACTCACCGGCTACCGCCTCGAGATCACCAGCCTCGGCGACGCGACGACCCGCCCGGCCTACCGCGCCGAACTGACCCGGTTCCTCGAGAAGCTCGACCTCGACGAGGCCACCCGCGAGCGCGCGCGGATCAACCCGCTCCGCGTGCTCGACGACAAGCGCCCCGAGGTCCGCGCGCAGCTCGCCGACGCGCCGCTGATGATGGATCACCTCTCCGACGAGGCCGCCGCGCACCACCGCACGGTGCTGCGCTACCTCGACGACCTCGGCGTCGCCTACACCGAGAACCCGTGGATGGTCCGCGGGCTGGACTACTACACGAAGACGACGTTCGAGTTCGTCCACGACGGGCTCGGCTCGCAGTCCGGGATCGGCGGTGGCGGCCGCTACGACGGGCTGATGGCCGAGCTCGGTGGACAGGCGCTGTCCGGGGTCGGCTTCGGGCTCGGGGTCGACCGCACCCTGCTGGCCTGCCAGGCCGAGGGCCTCGAGGCCGCGCCGGCGCGGCGGGTCGAGGTGTTCGGGGTGCCGCTCGGCGAGGCGGCGCGCGACACGCTCGTCGGGATCGTCGGGGCGCTGCGCCGCGGCGGGATCCGCGCCGACCTCGCCTACGGCGGGCGCGGCCTCAAGGGCGCGATGAAGGCCGCCGACCGGTCCGGCGCCCGCTACGCGCTGGTACTGGGGGAGCGGGACCTCGACGGCGGCGTCATCCAGCTCAAGGACCTCTCCGACGGCACGCAGACCGAGGTCCCGCTCGACGGCGCCGTCGCGGCGGTGGACCGGGCCCTGGGTGCCTGACGGCTTGTGAGCACTTTCGGGGGCTGTGACCCCCGAAAGTGCTCACGAGCGCGGAGCGCACCTACTGCAGCACCGGCTCCGTCGCCGTCGTCGCGACCGGCCCGGCGGCGGAACGCCGGGCCGAGGCCGCGCTGATCGCGGTGTAGACGGCCGCCGTGACCACGATCCCGACGACCGCGTCGGAGAGCCACGGGGCCCCGACGGGCACCGGCCGGTCCTCGTACTCCTCGAGCGCGGTCGAGCCGGTCGGCTCGGGGGCAGTGGTCATCGGAGCTCCTCGACGTCGTGGGGGCGGCCCTATCATCGCCGCCCGTCCTATAGGATTCGCGGCGCCAGCGACCACAGGTGACCACGACGTCAACATCGCGTTACGCATCCACCCGACCCTCACAGCCAGACGCGCGGACGAGCCCACGGGCCCTGCGCGTCATCGGGCTATAGGATGTGCGCCATGTCTGCTACCCAGGACGCCGCTGTCCGCCGCCGCCCGGCGGCCGAGACCGTCCGGGCCGCCCTGGAGGAGGCGATCCTCACCGGCGAGCTGGGCCCCGGCACGCGCGTCAACGCCGACGACCACGCCCGCCGGATGGGGGTCAGCCACATCCCGGTCCGGGAAGCACTGCGGATGCTCGAGGCCGACGGCTGGGTGGTCCACCGCCCGAACCAGGGCGCGTTCGTGCGCGAGCGCGACCTCACCGAGCTGGCCGACCTGTTCGAGTCGCGCGTGCTGCTCGAGGGTGAGGTCGGGGTGCTCGCCGCGCAGCGTCGCACCCCCGAGCAGCTCGCGGCGCTCGACGCGGTGCTGGCGCGGCAGGCCCGCACCGAGCACCCCGGCCGCCTGGCCGCCGTCAACCACGAGTTCCACGTCGGGCTGGCGGCGTGCGCGCACAACGCCGTCCTCGAGGGCTACGTCGTCGACCTCAACAAGCGGGCACGGTTCTACTACCTGCCGACGGCGACCGCGCGGCGCGACGAGTCCCTCGCCGACCACCGGGCCGTCCTCGAGGCGGTCCTGCAGCGCGACGGCGCGCTCGCCGGCGACCTGCTCCGTCGCCACATCGGCCGGACCCGCGGCGACGCGAGCCGGGCACTGGGTGCCTGAGCGTCGACGGCTCGTCGGGAGCTCCGGATCGGGGCACGCTGGGCACGTCAGCAGCGCCGCGGGAGAGGGACGTCGATGGAGCCGAACCAGCTACTCAACGACCCGTTCCACACCAAGGGGACCGCGTTCACCGAGGCGGAGCGCCGGGAGCTGGGCCTGCTCGGCCTGCTGCCGCACGGGGTGACCAGTCTCGAGACGCAGGTGGCACGCTCCTGGGGCGAGGTGGCGCGCATGGCCACCGACCTCGACCGCTACGTCTACCTGCGCTCGCTGCAGGACCGCAACGAGAACCTCTTCTACTCGGTGCTCGCCGCGGACGTCCCCACCGCGCTGCCGCTGGTCTACACCCCGACGGTCGCCGAGGGCTGCCGGCGCTTCTCCGAGCTCTGGCGCCGGCCCCGGGGGCTCTACCTGTCCTGGCCGGACCGCGGGTACCTGCGCGAGATGCTGCGCAACCGGCCCGCCGAGGAGGTCGACGTCATCGTCGTCACCGACGGCCAGCGGATCCTCGGCATCGGCGACCAGGGCGTCGGCGGCATGGGCATCCCCGTCGGGAAGCTCTCGCTCTACACCCTGATCGGCGGCATCGACCCCG
>JAVXWR010000354.1:0-11798 GCA_032230725.1 Actinomycetota bacterium | reverse complement strand
CGGGGTCGCCGACCGCGTGCGCGGGCTGCGGGCCGGTGCCGACGACTACCTGGTCAAGCCGTTCGCGCTCGCCGAGCTCATCGCGCGGGTCGAGGCGCTGCTGCGGCGCAGCGGCGGGGTGGGGGACGCGGTGGAGGTCGCCGACCTGGTCGTCGACCCCGACGCGGGGCGCGTCACCCGCGCCGGGCGGGAGATCCCGGTGACGGCGACGGAGCTGCGCCTGCTGCACGACCTCGTCGCGAACCGGGGCCGGGTCCGGTCGAAGTCGCAGCTGCTCGGCGCGGTGTGGGGCTGGGAGGAGTACGACCTCAACGTCGTCGAGGTCCACGTCAGTGCCCTGCGGCGCAAGCTCGGCGAGCCACGGGTCATCCACACCGTGCGCGGCCAGGGATACGTGGCGCGGGCGGACGCGACGGCGCAAGCGCCGTCGTGATGACCGGAGAACCGGTCGGCATCGGGCACGGGTCGGCGACGTGAACCGGTCGGCGACGTGAACGGGTCGACGACGTGAACCGGTGGGCCGCCGCCTCGCTGCGGCGGCGGGTGACGGTCACGTCGGTGGCGGTGGTCGCGGCCGTGATCGTGGTGGTGGCGGTCCTCGCGGACCTGCTCTTCGCCGCCCAGACCCGCTCCGAGGTGCTGACGACGCTGAACGGGCGCGCGCTGCAGGCGGTGCAGCTCGCCGACCAGGGGCTCTCGCCGGACCAGATCGTGCGCCGGACCGAGGCGGGCGGCGGGGTCGCGGTCGTCGTGCGGGGCGCGGACGGCACGGTGCAGGCGGGGCGGGACGTCGGGGCGTCGTCGTCGCGGCGGGCGGTGACCCGCCGGCTCGCGAGCGGCGGGACCGTCACGGTGAGCGCCGATCCCGGTCAGGAGGGCGCGGCCGAGCGGCGCCTCCGGCGGGTGCTGGGGCTGGTCGGCGGGATCGCGATCGTGGTCGCGGCGGGGGCGCTGCTGCTGACGACGCGGCTCGCGCTGGCCCCGCTGGACGCGATGACCGCGCTGGCCCGCTCGATCACGGGCGGGCGCCGGGGCGAGCGGCTGGCGCCGACGCGCCGCGACACCGAGCTCGGGAGGGCGGCGGCGGCCTTCGACGAGATGCTCGACGCGCTCGAGGGGGCCGAGGCGCACGCGCGGGCCTCCGAGGCGAGCACGCGGCGCTTCGTCGCGGACGCCGCGCACGAACTGCGCACCCCGCTGGCCGGGATCGCGGCCACCGCGGAGGCCGGCACCGCACCCGGCCTCGACGTCGAGACCCGGGAACGGCTGGCGACGCTGCTCGTGCGCGACGCCCGCCGCGCCGGCCGGCTCGTCGACGACCTGCTCACCCTCGCGCGCTACGACGCGGGCCTGCCTCCGGAGCGTGCGGAGGTCGACCTCGTGGAGCTGGTGCGCGTGGAGACCGACCGCGACGCGGTGCGCCACCCCGAGGATCCCGCGGTGCTCGTGGCGGGTGGGCCGGTCGCGGTCGCGGTGGACGCCGAGCTGATCGGGCAGGCGCTGACCAACCTGCTGACCAACGCCCGTCGTCACGGGGACGGGACGGTGACGGTGACGGTGGGCGCGGACGGCTCCGGGACGGCGCGGGTCGCGGTCCGCGACGAAGGGCCGGGGGTGCCGGTCGAGGAGCGGGAGCGGGTGTTCGGGCGGATGGTGCGGCTCGACGAGGCGCGGGGCCGGTCCGGCGGGCGCGTCGGAGGGGGTGCCGGGCTGGGGCTCGCGATCGCGCGGGAGGCGGCACGGGCGCACGGCGGGGACCTGGTGTGCACGGCGCCCGATCCAGGACAGCACGCCGACGGGGACCGGGGGCCGGGTGCGGTGTTCGTGCTGACGCTGCCGGTGGCGTGATCAGCGCGGGGTGATCCCCGTGGCGTTGATCGAGGCGTCGGTGGGCCCCACGACGAAGCGGGTCGTGGTCATCGACGAGGGCTGCGTGATCGCGGGGTCGCGGTAGAGGCCGAGCTTGAGGTAGTCGCCACCGTCCAGCAGCGTGCCCTGGGGCGGGTGGTAGTTGACCACCTTCGGGACGCCGTCGCGCCAGACGTCGACGACGGCCCGGCCCGGATCCCGCGAGAAGTGGATGTGCAGCACGACGTCGAAGGTGTCGTTCGGGCCGAGCGGGCCCACGTCCTGCTGGTCGGCGCCGACGTTCGCGAGCCGGAGCCGCCCACCGCCGACCTCCAGCGCGATCGGCGGCGAGCCGGTGCCCGCGAGCTGGTGCCACTGGAGCACCAGCTGCCAGGTGCCCGTGCCGGTGGGCACGTTGTGCAGCGTGCTCACGTCGTGGACCCACAGGTCGTCGCCCTCGTGGTACTCCGGCACCCGCGGCAGCACCTCGGCCCGCTTGCCGCCGCCGGGCACGGTGAACGCGAACGCCGGTCCGGCCACGACCTGCGGCCGTGGGGCGCCGTCGACGAGTCCGGCGTTGCCGCTGTTGTCGAAATGGCTCGCGAAGTCCCCGACCGAGGAGTCGAGCACCCCGCTGCCGGTCGCCGGCTTCGCGGCCAGGGCGCGCCCGGCGGCGACGGGGTCGACGGTGGCCGTGGTGGCGCTCGTCGTGGCGGCGGGGCGGCCGGGCGCCGGGGTGGCGAGCGGGGGTGGTGCGGCCTGCTCGGACCCCTTCCCGGCGAGCAGGACCAGCGGCAGCACGATCACCGCGCCCGCCAGCACCGCGGCGAGGACCAGCCGCAGCCGCGACGGGCCCGGTCCGCCCGGGGGACGATCGGGGGAGGGTGGACGGTCGCGGACCGCGGACGTCACCGGACCCTCCAGCTCATCGCCGTACCTCCGTGCGCGGTGCCGTGCCTCCGGGCGGCTCAACGACGCCGCCCCGCGACGGGATGCGTCGCCGGGCCGGGTCCTCGGCCGTTGATGGAGCGCCACGGACGGGTGAACCCTCCAGTCGAACGCGGAGCCGGTTGCGCCGAACACGCGACGGCGAGCCTACGTCAGCCACCCGGTCGGCTCATCCCGGCCGCCACCGGCCATCGAGCGGTGCGTCACGCCCGGGGGACCCAGAACCGCAGCAGCGCCCCGCCGGACGGCGCCTCGTGCGCGGAGACGCCGCCGTGGTGGCGGACCGCGGTCTGGGCGACGATCGAGAGACCGAGCCCCGAGCCCGGCATCGTGCGGGCGTCCGCCGAGCGGAAGAAGCGGTCGAACACCAGCTCCCGCTCCTCGGGCGCGATCCCCGGCCCGGCGTCGGTGACCTCGAGCACCGCGGTGCCCGGGCGCTCCGGCGCCATCCCGGCGCGCAGCACGACGTGCACCTCCCCGCCCGGCGGACTCCACTTCGCGGCGTTGTCGAGGAGGTTGAGCACCGCCCGCTCCAGCGCGCTCGCGTCGCCGACCACCTCGCAGGGCGCCAGCTCGGCCTCGAACCGCACGCCCGGTGCCCGCGGCCGCGCCCGGTCCAGGGCGCGTTCGACCACCTCGGAGAGGTCGAGGTGCTCCGCGGCCACCTCGGGCGGGTCGTCGCGGGCCAGCTCGACGACGTCCCCGACCAGCGTGGCCAGTTCGTCGATCTGGGCACGCAGGTCGGCGGTCAGCTCCGCCCGGTCGGTGTCGGAGAGCCGCGGCGCGTCCGGGCGGCCGGAGGCGGCACCCTCCTCGGCGGCGACCAGCAGCTCCAGGTTGGTCCGCAGCGACGTCAGCGGGGTGCGCAGCTCGTGCCCGGCGTCGGCGACCAGCCGGCGCTGCCGCTCGATCGACGACGCGAGCGCGGCCAGCATCGCGTTGAAGCTGCGGGTGAGCCGGGCGATCTCGTCACCGCCGGTGACCGTGATCGGCTGCAGGTCCCCGGTGCGCGCGACGCGCTCGGTCGCCGAGATCAGCCGCTCCACCGGGCCCAGCCCCGCCCGCGCGATCGCGACCCCGACCACCGCCGCGAGCACGACACCGATCCCGCCCACCACGACGAGCACGATCGCCAGCCGGGAGAGCGTCCGGCGGGTCGGGTCGAGCTCCTGGGCGAGCACCAGCGCGCGTCCGGACCCCGCCTGCACGGCGACCACGCGGTAGGGCGCCCCGCCGACGAAGCCGGTGCGCGGCGGCTGCGGCGTCCCGGTCGCGACCTCGACCTCGGGCCGGCCCACCGGGGGCTCGCTGCCCTGGATGTACAGCGCCCGGCCGTCGACGTAGACGATCGCGACCCGGAAGTCGCCCGCGGCCAGCGCATCGGAGGAGACCACCCGGAAGATCAGGCCCGGGTCGGCGAGACCGCTGGACGACGCCGCGGTGGCTCGTTCGACGAGGCTCTGGTCGAGCTGGTCGTAGAGCGCGCGGTAGGCGGTGAAGAAGACCGCGACCGAGATCAGGGCCACGAGCAGGCCGGCGCCGACCGAGACCAGGATCGCGACCCGGCGGCGCAGCGGGATCTCGAGCAGCAGTTGCCAGCCCGACGGCGCGGCGGGGCCGTCGCCGAGGCCGTCCCGGGTCCCCGGGGAGCCGACCCCCGCACCACCCGTCGTCGCGCTCATCACCCGTGATCCTCCCGGACGTCGGGTGGCGTGCGGGTCGGCTCCCCGGCGCGGGACGGGCACTGGGCCGGACGGGGGCTCCTCGTGCGACGACGGGGTTCCCGCCGGGCGCCCGCGTGCGGGCATGGGGGACCCTGGGCGGATGAGCGAGAACGACCCCCCGGCTCCCCGGCGGGAGGGCCCCGCGGAGGGCCCGTCGGAGGGCACCGCGCCGGTCGGGCTGGGCACGGGGTACCGCCCCCAGGGACCCGGGGTGCGCTGGGGCGACGCCGCGTCGGGCGGGGACGCCGCGCCGCGCTCGTGGTCCGGGGTGCCCTTCGGGGGACACGTCCCGTCGAACTCGCCGACCACCGAGGCGACGGCGCAGTACGGCCCGGAGGAGGCCTCGGACTACGGGTGGGGCAGGCCGGGTGCGGCGTCCGGCGCGTCCCCGGGCCTCACGGCGACGCCGCCCGGGGGGTTCCCGGCCGACCCCGGAGCCGGGTGGGGCGGTGCGTCCCGGCCCGACGGGGAGCGGTCCGCGGACGCACCCGACGGCGACCGGCCCGGGTTCGTCGAGCGCCTCCGGAACCGCGGCCGGGAGGGGACGGGCACCGTCGGGCGGACCGGGCTGATCCTGGTGGCCCTCGTCGCGCTGATCGCCGGGCTGGTCGGCGGCGCGATCGCCGGCTCGCTCGCCTCCGGCGGCTCGACGTCGGGGACCTCGCTCGGGACCACCGATTCCGCCGGGGACCCGCTGCCGCCGGCGCCCGCGGGCTCCGTGGAGGCCATCGCCGCGACGGTGCTGCCGAGCACCGTGCAGATCCTCGGGGCGGCCGGCGAGGGCTCGGGCGTGATCATCTCCGCCGACGGCCTGATCATGACCAACAACCACGTGCTCGCCGCCGGGCGCGGCGGTGACCTGCAGGCGGTCTTCTCCGACGGCCGGGTCGCCCCGGTCTCGCTGGTCGGCGCGGCCCCGGCCGCGGACATCGCCGTCGTCCGCGCGGCCGGCGTGAGCGGCCTGCAGCCCGCCGTACTCGGCGACTCGGACCGGCTGCGTCAGGGACAGGCCGTCGTGGCGGTCGGCTCGCCGCTGGGCCTGTCGGGGACGGTGACGACGGGCATCGTCTCAGCGCTGCAGCGTCCGGTCGCGGCCGGCGGATCCGGGGCGGGGCAGGACAGCACCCTCGACGCGATCCAGACCGACGCCGCGATCAACCCCGGCAACTCCGGCGGCCCGCTCGCGGACTCGCAGGGCCACGTGATCGGGCTGAACACCGCCATCGCGAGCGTGCCCTCGGGCGGGGCGAGCGCCGGTCAGGAGGGCGGTTCGATCGGGCTCGGGTTCGCCATCCCGGTCAACCAGGCCCGCCGGATCGCCACCGAGCTCGTGCAGACCGGCCGCGCCACCCAGGCGATCATCGGGGTCCAGCTCGCCGCAGGCGGCCCGCGTGGGGCGACCGTCGCCGGGGTGACCCCGGGGTCACCGGCCGCGTCGGCGGGCATCTCGGCGGGCGACCTGGTGACGAAGGTCGACAACCGTGTGATCGAGGACGCGAACTCGCTCGTCGCGGCGATCCAGTCGGCCGCGCCGAACCAGGTGGTGACGCTGACGGTCACGACGGCGGGGGCGGCCCCCCGTCCCGTGCCGGTGACGTTGGGCAGCCGGGTGATCGGGGGACGATAGGTGCGCTCCGCGCGTGTGAGCACTTTCGCTCGCTATAGCGACCGAAAGTGCTCACGTGCGGAGCACACAGAACGAGCGCCCCGTCGCGTCCATCTCCTCGGATGCCGACCGCTCGGTGACCCGCAGGCCCGCGGCGCTCGCCACCTCCTCGACGGCCTCGTCCCCGAGCACCGCCCACGGGAACCAGGTGCCGGCGAGCTCGTCGGGGAGGTCGTCGTACCCGGCCCGGTCGACCCGGTCGCTGACCAGGTGCGCGGCGCCCTGCCACAGGCCGGCGCCGGGCTCGAGCTCGAGCAGCACCGTGCCGTCGCGCGCGAGCAGGTCGCGGCAGCGGCGCAGCAGGGCGACCGGGTCCCCGCCGATCCCGATGTTGCCGTCGGCCAGGACCACGTGCTCCCAGCGTCCCTCGCCGGGCAGCCGCTCGAACGCGTCGCGGTGCAGCACGGCGGCCCCGCGCTGCAGGCACCGCTCGACGGCCTGCACCGAGACGTCGACGCCGAGCGCGGGCACGCCCCGGTCGGCGAGCGCGACGACGAGGCGCCCCGGACCGCACCCGAGGTCCAGCGTCGCGCCGCGGCAGCGCTCCAGCAGCCAGCCGTCGTCGCCGTCGGCGTCGTCCTGCCAGCGCTGCACGGCCAGCGGCAGCACGACGCCGTCCGCCCGCACCAGGCGGTGGCTGCGACCGGCGAGTGCGGCGTCGAAGACGGTGCCCCCCGGGGCGACGCCCGGGCACTCGCCGAGGCTGCCGCAGGCGGCCACGTCCGCGAGGGGACCGACGTCCGTCGGGGAGACCGGGCGTTCGCGGGCCGCGTCGACGACGGCGAACGGCTGGGTCATCGGCGACAGGGACGTCACGGGCTGACACCTCCGGGAACGGGGAGGAGGAGGTCGCCGACCGCGCGGGCGAAACGACCGTGGGGGACGAGCTCGCAGACCCGGACGGCGTCGTCGGCGGTATCCACGTCCGACAACGCCGGGAGCGCGGCGACCGCGTCGCGGCCGAGCGCGGCCCGGAGCGCGTCGAGGGTGAGCCGACCGGTCCGGTCGGTGGAGGTGGGGACGTCGGCGATGATCCCGGCCCGTCGGGGGTCGCGCAGGGCGAGCGACCACCACCCTCCGTCGAGCGCGAGCCCGAGGGCCGCGTCCGCGCCGGCCTCGACGGTGCGCAGCGCCTCGTCGAGCAGGCGCACGTCGAGCTGCGGGGTGTCCATGCCCACCTGCACGCTCACCGCGCCGGGGAAGGCGGCGGCGACGTCGGCGTGGGCGGCGGTGATGCGCTCACCGAGGGTGTGGCCGCGCTGGGCGACGACGATGTGCGGGGCGAGGGCCGCGTCGATCTCCGCGGCGCGCACGGCCTCGTCGATCGAGCCCTCCAGCGCGACGACGACCCGCGCGCGCGGCGTCGCGGCGGCCGCGTCGAGGGTGTCGAGCAGTGCGGCGGCGGCCACGCCGGCCGCCCCTTCCGGCGTCGCCGGGGGGCTCAGCCGGGTCTTCGCCCGGCCGGGCACCGGGGCCTTCGCGAGCACCAGGACGACGCGTGGGACCTCGCCCCCGCCGCCCGCGCCCCCGGGCCCTGCCTGATCAGCCTGCATGATCTTCGGATTCGTCGCCGGGGTGCTCATCGGTTCGGGGTCCCCGACGCCGGGTCGCCGGGCGGTGCGCCGCGCGGTGTCCGGGCGAGCGCCTTCGTCATGTCGCGCACCGCGCGGAACGTGCCGCGCACAGAGCCGGACACCTTCGATCGCCCCCCTGCCCGCGGCCGGTAGGCCACGTCGACCTCACGAATCCGCCAGCCGGCGGCGCCGGCCCGGATGAGCAGCTCGAGCGGGTAGCCGAAGGCCCGGTCGGTGATCCCGAGGTCGAGCAGCGCCTGCCGGCGCGCCACCCGCACCGGGGCGATGTCGCGGACCCCCACGCCGCGCACCCGCATGAGCCCGGAGAGCACGAGGTTGCTCAGCCGAGCGTGCCAGGGCCACACGCCCCGGGACGCGGGGACGCGGCGCCCGACGACGAGGTCCACCCCGGTGTCCTCCAGGAGGGTGACCATGGCCGGGAGCTCGGCCGGGTCGAGCGAACCGTCGGCGTCGATCACCGCGACGACCTCGGTGCGCGTCGCCTCCAGTCCGGCGTGGACCGCCGCGCCGTAGCCCTTGCGGGCTTCGTGCACCACGAGCGCCCCGCGGGCCGCGGCGAGCTCGGGCGTGCCGTCGGTGGAACCGTTGTCGGCGACGACGGCGTCGAACCCGACGGGCAGCGCGTCCAGGACCGTGGGCAGCGCCTCGACCTCGTTGAGGCACGGGAGCACGACGTCGACGGTCCGGCTCCGCGGCGCAGCGCGCCCCGCATCCCCGCTCATCGCGGTCACGCTATGCGGTCAGCCGCGGGTGTGCGCGCGGGGGCCCGGAGCTCTTGCTGGCCTCACGGCGGCCTTCGGACCCCCCGTCCGGCGGGCACGCCACGTCCGGGTGGGCCCGCCTCACCGGGCCACCACGCCCGCTTCGTACCCTCCGTGACCGTGACGACCGTGCTCGGGGACGTGCGCTCCCACGACGACGACGGCGGCGCCGTCACACCCGGTGGTCACGTGGACCGCCGTCGGGCGCCCCGGCTGCGCGGCGACCTCGTCGCCGTCGTGCTCGGGGCCGCACTCGTCACCGGCGCGGCCCTGCGCGGGTGGGCCGGCATCCACGAGGGCGTCAAGATCCTCGTCGGCTGGCCGCCGCTGCTCGCGGCCTGGCTGCCGCACTTCGAGCCGGGCGGGGTCGTCGCCGTCGTCGTCGCCCTGCTCGTCGCGCTCTCCGGGCCGGCCGTCGCGGCCCGCCTCCGCTGGGGCCCGCTGCTCGCGCTGGCCTACCTCGCGTCCGTGGCGTGGACGGCCGGGCTGGCGCTGATCGACGGCGTCCGGCCCGGGATCGTCGACCGGCTCACCACGCCCACCGAGTACCTCGTCGAGGTCGGGCGCTACCCCGGGCTGCGGCCGTTCCTCGCGACGTTCGCCGACCGCATCGTCGGGATGACGCCCGACACGCTCGTCACGCACGCGTCGGGACATCCGCCGCTGGCGACGCTGGTCTACGTCTGGGTGGCCGATCTCTTCGGTCCGGGCGGGAAGCCCGCGGGGCTGGTGACGCTGCTGGCGGGCGCGTCGGCGTCGGTCGCGGTGGCGCTCACCGTCGGGGCGGTCGGCGGGTTGACTTGGGGCTGCGTCACGCTGCCTCTCCCTCCCGACACGGTCACGGCCGGACGGGACCTCGCGCGGCGCTACCTCCCGTTCGGGGTGCTCTTCCCGGGGGCGGTGTGGGTCGGGGTGTCGGCGGACGGCATGTTCGCCGCCGTCTTCGCGTGGGGTGTCGCGTTCCTCGCGCTCGGCGCGGTCCGGCGGGGCGTGCTCGGCGTGGCGGCGTGCCTGCTCGGAGGGGTCGTCCTCGGCGGGGCGCTCTTCCTGTCCTACGGCCTGGTCGCGGGCGGCCTGGTGCCGATCGTGGTCGCGGTCCTCGTCCGGCGCTGGACCCCGCTCGTCGCGGGTGCGGTAGGGGCGCTCGCCGCCGTCGGGCTGTTCACCCTGGGCGGGTTCTGGTGGCTCGACGGCTACGAGCAGGTGAAGCTGCGCTACTACCAGGTCGGCGAGTTCGGCCTGCTGCGGCCGTACGGGTACTGGGTGTGGGCGAACCTCGCGGCCTTCGCGCTAACGCTTGGCCCCGCCGTCGTCGCCGGACTGCGGCGGCTCGCGTGGTGGCCCCGCCGGGTGCCCCTCGCCGTGCCGTTGCTCGTCGGGGCCGTGCTGCTCGCCGTCGCGGCCGCCGACGTCTCGGGCCTGTCGAAGGCCGAGGTGGAACGGATCTGGCTGCCGTTCGGGACGTGGGCGGTCCTGGCCTGCGCCGTGCTCCCGCCGCGGTCCGCGCGGTGGTGGCTCCTCGCGCAGGCCGCGCTCGCGATCGCCGTCAACAGCCTGCTGATGACGGTGTGGTGACGGCGCTCAGCGCACCGCCGCGCGCAACGGGTCCGTCGCGAACCGCGTGATGCCCTCGGCGAACGACACCCGCGCGCGGTAACCGAGCACCGCGGCCGCACGGGCCGGGTCGGCGGTGACGTGCCGGACGTCGCCGGGGCGGGCGCCGCCGACGATCTGCGGCGCCGGTCCGTGCATGGCGCTCGCGAGCTGGGTGGCGAGGTCGGAGATCGTGCGGACCTCGCCGGAACAGACGTTGAGCGGCGTGCAGGTCCCGGCCGGGGTCGAGTCCTCCGGTGCCTCCAGCGCCGCGAGGTTGACGCCCGCGACGTCGCTGACGTGTACGAAGTCGCGCCGCTGCCGACCGTCCTCCATCACCCGCGGGGCCTCGCCGCGTTCCAGGGCCGAGCGGAAGATCGACGCCACGCCCGCGTAGGGGGTGTTCTGCGGCATCCGGGGGCCGTAGACATTGTGGTAGCGCAGCGCGACCACCCGCCCGCCGGTCGCCCGGGCCCACGCGACCGCGAGGTGCTCCTGGGCGAGCTTCGTCGCCGCGTAGATCGACCGGGGCTCCAGCGCCGCGTCCTCGGGCACCAGCTCACCCTGCAGGTCGCGGCCGCAGACCGGGCACGGCAGGTCGTACCGGCCCGCGTCGACGTCGGCCTGCGTACGCGCCGGGGGCGGCTGCACCCCGTGCTCCGGGCAGGAGTAGCGGCCCTCGCCGTAGACCACCATCGAGCTGGCCAGGACGAGCCGGCGGTGGTTCGCCCGGTACATCGCGGCGAGCAGGACGGCCGTGGCGACGTCGTTGTTCTCGGCGTAGGCGGGGGCGTCGTTCGGGTCGACGCCGTGCCCGACCATCGCCGCCTGGTGGCAGACGGCGTCGACCTGCGGCAGGAGGCGGTCGAGCAGATCCGCGTCGCGGACGTCCCCGCGGACGAGCTCGAAGCGGTCGGTCCACTCCGGCGCCTTGCCCTCGGCATGGGCCTGGGGGAGCAGGGCGTCGAGCAGGATCGGGGTATGCCCGCGGTCGGCGAGCTGGTCGGCGATCGCGGAGCCGATGAACCCGGCGCCGCCGGTCAACAGAACGTGCACGGCGCCACGGTAGCGGCGGACCGTCCGGCGTCACGGCCCGACGTCGGCTCGCTAGGGTCTGCAGGCATGGAACTCCCGCGGACGACGGCGGCGATGCAGGACGACACCTTCGGCGGTGGCGAGGGCGACCTGCTCGGGCGGGCGCTCGTCGTGATCGTCGACGACCGGGTCTCCACCGGCGAGGTGGTCGACGTCACCGGGCCCCTGGTCACCGAGCTGCTCGCGGAGGCAGGCCTCGTCGTCGACGGCACGATCGTCGTCCCCGGCGAGTCGGTGGCGATCCGCAACGCGCTGAACACCGCGGTCATCGGCGGGGTCGACCTCGTCGTCACGGTCGGCGGCACCGGGGTCTCACCGCGCGCCGTGACCGCGGATGCCACCGCCGGGGTGCTCGACCGTCCCATTCCCGGCATCGCCGAGGCGATCCGCGCGTCCGGCCTGGCCGCGGGTGCGGTGGACGCCGGGCTCTCCCGGGGCCTCGTCGGCGTCTCCGGCTCGACGCTCGTGGTCAATCTCGCCGCGTCCCGGGCCGCGGTCCGCGACGGCATGGCCACCCTCACCCCCCTGATCTCGCACGTGATCGCGGAGCTCTCGGGGCTGGAGGAGA
>JAVXWR010000085.1:0-4344 GCA_032230725.1 Actinomycetota bacterium | reverse complement strand
ACGATCGGCGCCCCGACGGCGGGCGGGGCCAGCGTGGCCGTCGCGCCGGCGGCCGGGGCGACGGTCGAGGCCGCCGACGAGAGGTCCGGCCCGTCGCCGGCGCCCAGCGTCACCCCGACGACGGCGGCGCCGAGGGCGACGGTGCCGGTCGCGGCGACGAGCGCCCGACGTCGGGCCCGCGGCGCGACCGGCGGCCGGGGGTCGGCGCACACGAGCGTCATCGGACCGCTGGAGGGCGCGGCGAACGGATCCGTCGGAAGGCTCATCACTGGTCCCATCGGCTCGACGGCGCCCATCGTTACCGATTCGTGACCATCGCGCCAGGCCCGGGTCAGCCCCGGATCTGCCGCTCCTGCCCGCCCCACTCCTTGGCGCGCAGCTCGAACTTCTGGATCTTGCCGGTGGAGGTCTTGGGGAGCTCACCGACGAGCTCCACCTCGCGCGGCGCCTTGTAGCGCGCGATGGCCGTCTTGACGTGCTCGATGATCTCGTCCGGCTCGACCGTCCTCCCCTGGCGCAGGACGACGAACGCCTTCGGCCGCTCGCCCCAGCGCTCGTCGGGGACGCCGACGACGGCGGCCTCGAGCACCGCGGAGTGCGAGAGCACCGCCTGCTCCACCTCGACGGTCGAGATGTTCTCGCCGCCGGAGATGATCACGTCCTTGGCGCGGTCGCGGAGCTCGACGTAGCCGTCGGGGTGCATGACCCCGAGGTCGCCCGAGTGGTACCAGCCGCCGGCGAACGCCCTGGCCGTGGCCTCGTCGTCGCGGTAGTAGCCCGACATCACGTTGTTGCCGTGCATGACGATCTCGCCCATGGTCGTGCCGTCGGCGGGCACGTCGACCAGCTGCACCGACCCGGCGTCGTAGTCCTCCGGGAGAACCTCCACCACACGCACCGCGTCGGTCTGGATCATCCCCACGCCCTGGCGGGACTGGAGCTTGGCGCGCTCGGTGTCCGAGAGCGACGCCCAGTCGTCCTGCCATTGGCAGACCGTGTACGGGCCGTAGGTCTCGGTGAGGCCGTAGACGTGGACGATGCGGAACCCCATCCGCTCCATCTCGAGGATCGTCGTCGGGCTGGGCGGCGCGCCCGCGGTCGTGACGACGAGGGCGTAGTCGAGGGTCCGGGCCTCCGGGGCGTTCATGATCGTCGTGACCACGGTCGGGGCGCCGTTGAGGTGCGTGACGCGGTGCTCGCCGATCTGCGCCCAGATGGCGTCGCCGCGGACCTCGCGCAGGCAGACGTGGGTGCCGCCGATCGCGGTGATGCCCCACGGCGTGCACCAGCCGTTGCAGTGGAACATCGGGAGCGTCCAGAGGTAGACCGTCGACGGGTCGTGGTAGCTCTGGATGATCTCGCCGAGGGAGTTCAGGTAGGCCCCGCGGTGGTGGTACTGCACGCCCTTGGGCTTGCCGGTGGTCCCCGACGTGTAGTTGATCGAGATCGTGCCGCGCTCGTCGTCGACCGCCCAGGGCAGGTCCTCGCCCTCGTCCCCGCGCGCCAGCAGCTCCGCGTACCCCCTATCGGCGTGCTGTCCTGATTCGTCCCAGGACCCGGCGTCGGGACCCTCCGGGTCGACGTGCACGACGATCTCGCGGACGGTCTGCAGGTCCTCGCGGATGGGCTCGACGGCGGCCAGCAGGGCGGAGTCGACGACGAGGACCGTCGCGCCGGAGTGGTCGAGGATGTAGCGGACCTCCTCGGCCGACAGCCGCGTGTTCACCGCGACGAGTACCCCGCCCGCCAGCGGGACCCCGAAGTGCGCGTGCAGCATCGCCGGCACGTTCGGCAGCAGGCAGGCGACGCGGTCCCCGGGCTCGACCCCCGACGCGCGCAGGCCCCGCGCCAGCCGCTGGGCGTCGCGGGCGAACTCGGCGTAGGTCCAGCGCCCCGCCCCGTGGACGATCGCCGTCTTGTCCGGGTAGACCCCGGCCGAGCGCGCCAGGAACGACAGCGGCGTCAGTTCGGTGATCCAGGTCTCGGGCCCGCGCGTCATGTCCCCGATCCAAGCAGCCCTCCCGGCCCCCGGACAGCGCCGTCACGCTGTGAGCGCGGCCCGTATCTCTGCGTCGTAGGTGCGCTCCGCGCTCGTGAGCACTAAATGTCGCTATAGCCGCACTTAGTGCTCACGGGGCGAAGCCACATACTCCGGCGGCGCGTCCGACCCCGGCGCCGTCGGCAGGCCCGCGGCCGCCCACGCCCGGTACCCGCCGACGACGTCGGTCGCCCGGTGGATGCCCAGATCCTGCAGGGCCGCCGCGGCCAGCGAGGAGGTGTAGCCCTCCGAGCACAGCACCACCCAGGCCACGTCGTGGTCGACCGCCTCGGGGATCCGTGCGTCGGAGCTCGGGTCGAGGCGCCACTCCAGGTGGTTGCGCTCGATCACCACCGCCTCCGGCACCGTGCCCTCGGCCAGGCGCTGCCAGCCCGGCCTGATGTCGACCAGCCGCGCCCCGCCGCGCACCTCGGCGGCCGCGTCGGCGGGCTCGAGGCGGGTCAGCCGGGCCCGCGCGGCGGCCAGCACCTCGGAGATGGTGGTCACGCCAGGACCTCGCCGCCCTCCGGTGACGCGCCGGGCTCGACCAGCTCCGAGCGCGTCCGCGTGAGCGTGCCCCGCTCGACGCCGTAGTAGGACATCGTCGACAGCGGCGGCGAGTACGCGTGGACGCTCACCGCGGGCTCGGCGCGGCGGTTGGACACGTCGTGCACGTGACCGAGCGGGAAGGCCGCCCCGGTGGAGGCCGACAGCGCGCGACGGCGCAGGCCGGGCCCGGACACGGCGAGCTCCTCGGGCGTGACGTCGGCGTCGTCGGAGCGGCCGGAGGTCCAGCGCCACTCGGTGAGCTCGCCGCGCACCACGGTCAGCGCGCCGATCGACCCGCCGTGGTCGTGGAGCTCCGCGGCCTGCTCGGTCGCCCAGCTGATGAGCCAGACGTCGAGGTGCGGGTCGGCGTGCAGGCGCCGTGACCAGCGGTGGGTGTGGTCGACGCGCACCTCGTGCATGTCCGCGGCCACCTCGGCCGCGACCTGGCGGGTGATCGTCGTGAGGTCGGCGAGGCTCACGGGGGTCGGGCCGTCGTGCCAGCGACGACGGTCGCCGTGCAGCGACCGGGGCAGGAAGGCCAGGGAGGTCGGACCGGGCGTGGCCGGGACGGGCGTGATGGGGCGGGCGTCGGCCTCGACGCGGACGGCGGTGGTCATGACGGACCGTTTCCTCGGATGATCGACGGCCACCGTCGCGGGGCGGGAGCGGCCGGAGAGGCGTTCCCCGGGGCGGCGCCACGGCGGGGAACGGGTGTCGTCGTCAGCGACAGCGCTGGTCGAACACGTACGCACGACGGCCCACCCAGAAGGGGTCGAGCTCGATGCCGCGGGTCACGGTGCTGATTCCACCACGCCGCCGCTCGCTCGTCATCACGGGGTGGCACACGAGTCGTCGCGTGTCGTCGACGGGCAGGTTGTCGGGGGGTCGACCTAGCCTGGGTTCCGTGCCCGACCCCGTCTCACCCCCCACGGAGCGACCCACGAACCCCGACACCGACCGCGCCGACGTCCCGCCGCGCGGGTGGGTCCGCCGCCTCGGGCTCGACTGCTGGCGCCACCGCGGCCTCACGGCCGCCTCCGTCGGCGCCTCGACGCTCGGCGTGGGTCTGGAGTCGGTCGGGCCGCTGCTGGTGGCCGTGGCGGTCGACCGGGCGGTGCGCGGCTCCACGGCAGGGCTCGAGCCGATCGTCGCGGGGATCGTCGCGCTGGCGCTGGTGAAGTTCGCGATGGCCTTCCTGCGCCGCTACCTCGGGGGCCGGCTCTCGCTGTCGGTGCAGCACGACCTGCGACGCCGGGTGTTCGGCTCGATCTCGCGGCTCGACGGTCCGCGCCAGGACGCGCTGCGCACCGGCCAGGTGGTCTCGCGGGCGAACTCCGACCTCCAGCAGGTCCAGGGCCTGCTCGGGATGGTGCCGTACTCGGTCGGCACGGTCGCGCAGGTCGTCGTCTCCGTCGTGATCATGGCGTGGCTCTCGCCGGTGCTCACGGTCGTCGCGCTGATCACGCTGCCGGTGGCGCTCGCGTTCACCATGGTGATGCGCCGGCGCCTCTTCCCGGCGACGTGGTCGGCCCAGCAGCGCGCGGCCGAGGTCGCGCAGGGCGTCGAGGAGACCGTCACCGGCGTCCGCGTCGTCAAGGGCTTCGGGCAGGAGGAGCGCGAGACCGCGCGGCTGGCCACGGTCGCCGGGCAGCTCTACGGCGACCGGCTGCGCGCGGCGCGGCTCACCGCGCGGCTCACCCCGACGCTGGCCGCGCTCCCGACCCTCGGGCAGCTCGTGGTGTTCGCCCTCGGCGGCG
>JAVXWR010000140.1:0-4090 GCA_032230725.1 Actinomycetota bacterium | reverse complement strand
GAGAGCAGGTTGTTCGCGGCCCGCTCGCTGCACGCGGCGGCGAAGCGGTCGGTGTGCGAGACCAGCCACGTCGTCATGAACCCGCCGTACGAGCCGCCGAGGATCCCCACGCGGTCGGGGTCCAGCGACGGGTCGTGCGCCAGCGCCGCGTCCAGGGCCGCGAGGACGTCGTCGGCGTCGACGCCACCCCAGCCCGTCCCCGGCGCCTCCGTCGCCTCCGGGGGCCGGATGGCCTGCAGGAACGCCTCGGTGTCGCCGGTGGAGCCGTGCGGGTTGGTCCAGACGACCGCGTACCCCGCGCCGGACCACAGCGCGAACTCGTCGAACCACGCCGTCGGGTACTGGGTCATCGGCCCGCCGTGCACGGAGAGCAGGACCGGGACCCGGTCGCCCGCCGCGACGCGCGGCCGCAGCAGCCACACGTCGATCTCCCCGCCGCCCGGGGAGGCCACCCGCAGGTGTTCCGGGGCCTCGACGGGCACGTCGCGGTGGAACGCCGCGGAGAACGAGGTCAGGCGGGTCTCGACGCCGTCGCGGACCACGGCGAGCTCGGGCCGCTCGGTCGGGGACGTGGCGACGACGGCGAGCGTGCCCGCGGCCTCGTCGTAGGAGACGACCGCTCGGGTGCCGCCGAGCACGGGCTCCGGCGCCGCCGACCCGTCGGTGCGCACGCGGAGCAGCGGCTGCGTGCCGTGCTCCTCGACCGCGAACACCAGCTCGCCCTCACCGCGCCAGATCGGCGGCCGCCTCCCGACGAACGGAGCCGTCTGTCGGTCGAGGTCGGTCGTCAGGACCGTCGGCTCGCCGCCCGTTGCGGGGACCACGGCGACGCGACCGAAGGACGGGACCACCACCATCTCCTCGGCGAGCACCGCGATCCGGGTGCCGTCGGGAGAGAACGACGGGTGCGACAACGAGGTGGACAGCTCGTCGGTGAGCGGACGCAGCTCGCCCGCGTGGTCCCCGTCGACGTCGACGAGGTGGAGCGCGTCGATCATCGTGAGGTCGGCGTCGGGGAGGTCGCGGACGGTGCAGACGGCGAGCGAGCGGCCGTCCGGGGACCAGGCGGGTGCACCCACGTCGTAGCGGTGCGCGAGGAGCAACCGGGGCGGCGCCGGGGTGTCGGTCCCGACGACGAACACCGCCTGCGGGCGGTCGACGATCCAGCCCTCGCCGTCCAGCTTCGGGAACAGGCGGTCGATGCGCCGTGGGGGCTTCGAGGTGGTGCTCGTGTCGGCGCCGGGCGGGGCCGGCGTCGGTGCGGTCGCGGGCCCGGCCGTGGGTCGCGGTTCCCGGGAGACGAACGCCAGCGCGCTGCCGTCCGGGGACCAGGTGAGCCCGCCCAGGGGCTCGGAGCGCTCGGCGAGCACCACCGGCTCGCCGGGCTCACCGATCGGCATCACCAGCAGCCGGTGCTTCCCGGCCGAGGAGCGGGTGAAAGCGAGCCGGGTGCCGTCCGGGGACCACTCCGGGTTCGCGTCGGCGTCCTCGCCCGAGGTCAGCGGCCGCGCCGGCGACGACCCGTCGGCAGGCGCGAGCCAGACGGCGCTGCGGTAGCGGTCGGCCTCGAGGTCGACGCGGGTGACGACGACCGCGACGCGGGTGCCGTCGGGCGAGACCCGGGGCGTGCCCGGGGTGACGAGACGTCCGATGTCGGCGGGCTGCACGGTCGGCGACGCTAGCTCCCGGTCCGGGGGCCTGCCTGCCGATTCCGCGCTCCGGTCTTCCGTCGCGGGTCGGGCCGGGGCGAGGATCGCGGTCATGGATGCCGCGGGGACAGTGGACGAGGACGAGCGCACCCGGAGCCTCGTGGAGGCCGAGGGGCACGCCGCGGAGCTGTTCGCCGAGATCGGCGGGCGTGGGCTCATCGCCCCCGGCCGGTGGGAGTCCGAGGTCAGCCGCGCGGTGCGCGACCTCGGGGCGGAGATGTTCGGGACCTCACGCCACTGGCACAAGCGCGTGGTGCGCTCCGGGGAGAACACCCTGCAGCCCTACGCGGAGAACCCGCCCGACCGCACGATCGCCGAGGACGACATCGTCTTCGTCGACCTCGGGCCGGTGTTCGCGGCCTGGGAGGCCGACGTCGGGCGGACGTTCGTGCTCGGCGACGACCCCCGCAAGCACCGCCTGGCCGCCGACCTGCCGCGGGTCTGGGAGGCCGGGCGGGCGTTCTTCGACGGGCACCCCGACGTGACCGGTGAGCAGCTCTACGCACACATGCGCGAGCTCGCCCGGGAGGCCGGCTGGGAGTTCGGCGGTCCGCACAGCGGCCACCTCGTCGGCGAGTTCCCGCACGAGCTCCTCGACGCCGAGCGCCTGCACAGCTACATCACCGACGGCAACGACACCCAGATGCACCGGGCCGTGGACGCGTCCGGGCGCCGCTGCCACTGGATCCTCGAGGTGCACCTCGTGGACCGCGAGCAGCGCATCGGCGGCTTCTTCGAGCAGCTGATGCGCTGAGTCGTCGCCGCTCGGCGAGGGGCACACCGGGCACGCTCGGTGGCCCTCCGAGGCGCGTGGTGTGCCCTTCATGGTCGGGCGCACCGGCGAGTGCTCCGCGAGGGGCACAGCACGCACGTCGATGAGCCCATCAGCATGCGCAGTGTGCTCATGATCTTCGCGGGCCGGGCCGGGCCGGGCCGGGCCGGGCCGGGCGGGCCGGGGCGGGGCGGGGCCGGCGGCGGGGCCGAGGTGAGCGTCTACCGGTCGGTGCGCTCGCTCGGGTAGCGCCGCGTCCCGAGGTCCCCGTCGGTGCCGGTGGCGTCGGAGGCGCCCACCCCGCCGGTGCGGTACTGCTGCGGGCCGTACTGACCGGCCTGGCTGGGACCGAACCGTCCGCGGCCGGGGACGCTGGTCTCCCTTCGCACCTGGCGCAGGGCGGTGTCGAGCTGCCGCCGGAAGCGCCCGTTCGTGCGGCTGTCGATGAACGACGCGGTCTGGTCGGCGTAGCGGTTGACCTTCTCCGGGTTCTGGCGGGCGTACTGGCGGGCGGCGGCCACGGCGGCTCCGAGAACGGCCACGCGACGCATCAGGGCCATCTGGTGCACCTCATCCGGGTCGGGTCGGCCCCCGGCCTGGTCCGGGGATCGGTTCACTCCTGGGTACCACGACCGGGGCGGTGCCCATGCGTCGGGGCGCAGGCCGATCCCGTCGGTCCCGCGACACCGGCGGGCGCGAGGCGACCTGGGCGCCATTGTTCTGGAAAGGCCACGATCGCGCCGGAGAAGGGCAAGTGTGTAGCCGGGCAGCACACCTCCGGGTCTGGGGGGGTAGACCCGGATTTCGTCGGGGGGAGACGTTGCTGCCCGGCTACCCAGCCAGCGTATTCCTGCCCCGCGCTGCCCATCAAGGGCCGGAGATGTCAATGTGCTGTGGGTTTTTTTCCGGTGTGGTTCTCGTGCCGTGGACGGGCCCGCGATCAGGCGTAACGAGTGCGCCGGGCGCCGCGTACCGTGCGTGACCGTTCCGCAGGACGGACCGTGCGCGCATTTCCGGATCTCCACGGGAAAAAGCGCCCGGCGACGAGCGTGATCCGTTTCCGTGGAATCGGATCAGCCTTCCCCGGAGGCGTGGGGGAAACCGAGGTGGTGCTGGGGAACCTCCGGCGACGCGGTGTCCAGGGGGATCGCGGGCGAGCGCACGAGACCGAGCTGGGCGCTCTGGCGGGGCTGGAGCGCCTCGAGGATCCAGTCCGCGGCGGTGCGCACCCGGTTCCCGGGCATGGCGGCGAGGTGGTAGCCCCGGGTGACCACCTTGGCCGGGAACCCCGTGAGCGGGATGTGCAGCGGGGCGGCGGCGGCCTGGAGGCCGCCGAGGTCGACCACGAAGCCGAGGTCGCGGTGCCGGTAGGGCCGCACCGACCCGTGCCCGAGGGAGGCGGCGATGTTCCGCCCGGCGAGCGACCCCTGGCGCACGGCGTGCTGTGCGGTCATGGCGGTGTACTCGCCGGGGCGGCTCGGGTCGGGGACGGCGGCCGCGTCCCCGCACGCGTAGAGCTCCGGGCGGCCCGGGACCTGCAGCGTCTCGTGGACGACCACGCGGCCGGCGTCGACCTCGATGTCGAGGTTCTCGATGAGCGGGTCGGCCC
>JAVXWR010000103.1:0-2970 GCA_032230725.1 Actinomycetota bacterium | reverse complement strand
CCAGGCGGAGAAGTGGGAGCGCACCGTCTCGGAGATGGCGGACGAGGACGACGAGGTCCGTGAGTACGTCAAGGCCCTCGAGGAGGCCGGGGACGCCGAGAACGACCTCACCGAGGCCAGCGGCGAGGAGATCGCCGCCGATTTCGAGCGCTACCTGCGTCGCCGTGACCCGGGCACCGACCCCGGCGGTTCCGGTGGCGTGGCGGGCGGCCCGAACCTCGGCGGTCCCTGGGAGCGCTGAGCCTCAGCGCAGGGTCCGCGCCGCGTCCAGGTCCAGCGCCGGACCGCGCGGGAGCAGGCCCACCACGCTGCGCGGCGCCGGCCGGGGCGTCCCCAGCCCGAGCGCGGCGGCCGCCCGCACCCCGTCGACCGGGTAGACCCGTCCCACGGGGTCGACGACGACGCCCCGGCCGGGGTCCGGCGTCTCCCCCGGCCCGACCGGCACGACGTAGGCCCCGGGCCCCGCGATGCGCACCGCGTCGACGGCCCGCGGGCCGGGGATCGTCGGGTCCGAGGCGGGGGTGGGCGGGATCGGCGTCGGCAGCGTGCCCGCGACGGTGAGCGTCGTCGGCCCACCCGGGTGCGCCGTCGGCCGGGCGCACAGGGCCGGAGCCTCGTCCACGCCCAGCAGGCGGGGGAACACCCGCGGGTAGGCGCCGAGGTCGACCCCGACCGCCCGCGGCAGCCGGTCGAGGGTCGCGGTGGGGATCGTCGCGATGCCGGGATCGGCGGCGGGCGCCGGATCCGCGAACCGGACCAGCTGCGCGACGACCGCGGGGATCTCCTGCACGCCGCGGTCGAGCACGAGGGCGAACCGTGCGTCCCCGTCGGACCCGGCCGTCGCGACCGCCCCGACGGCCAGCCCGAGTGCGCGTGTGGCCGGGTCGCTCGGTGGCCGACCGGCGCCGGCCACCTCCGGCGGGACGAGGGGCGCCCCCACGGGCAGGGTGCCGAGCAGCGCCGACCCGGCGGTCCGGGCGGGCTCGCCCGCGATGCCCAGGGCCCGGACGACGGCCCCCTGGGCCGGGTCGAGCGCGGCGCGGTGCCCGTCCGCGACGAGCCAGGTGACGCCGTCGTCGCCGCGCGCCAGCACGGCCTCGTCACCGCCGAGGGCGCGCCCGAGCGCCGGGAAGCCGCCGAGGACCGCCGTCGCGCGCCGCCCCGCGTCGGGGTCGGCCGGCCCCCTGACCGCGTCGCACACCGCCCACGCGTCCGCGACCGGCCGGGTGTCGGTGTCGGGCAGCTCCGCCGGTGCGGCGGCGAGCCCGGCGGGAGCGGTCCGGGGTGCGCCGGCGAGCGCGTCGTCGCGGACCGGGGTCGGGTCGCCCGCCTCCCCACCCGCCCCGCCCGACGTCGGGTCGGCGCGGGTCGGGTCGACTCCGGCGGCGAGCAGGCGGGCCGAGGCGAGGTCGGTGGTGGGTACGAGGCGGTCCGGGCCGTGGGCGACGACGTAGAGCGTCCCCGACGGCGTTCCGCGCACGATCGCGGCCGCCTGCCAGTCCGCGTCCCCGCGCACCAGGCCGATCACCGCGGCGGCGGCGAGGGCCAGCGCCCCGAGCAGGGCCCCGACGACGAGGGCCCGACGCCGGGTGCGGCCGGGGTCGGACCCCGAGGGGTCGGTGTGCGGGTCCCGGCCGATAAGGGCGGACTCCAGGCGCCGGGTGACGACGCGCTGGGCGTGCACCCGCGACGGCGAGGGCGGCGCGGTCCGCACCCCGCCGTCCTCCCGCCCGCCCGTCACGACCCTGCCCCGACGACCCGGCTCAGTGCAGGGCCACGCCGAGCAGCGCGTCGACGGCCGCGGTGACCCGGGGCCCGGCGTCGGCGACCACGCCCGCGGACGGTCGGCGCAGCGCCTCCTCGGCCCACGCGTCGACGGCGGCGAGCGCGCCGGGGCTGTCGAGGTCGTCGGCGAGGTGGACCCGCACCCGGTCGATCAGCTCGGTGGGGTCCGGGCCGGACACGAGCGAGACGGCCTCGCGCCAGCGGTGCAGGCGCGCCTGGCCGTCGGTCAACAGGTCGGCGGTCCAGGAGCGGTCGGTCCGCCAGTGCCCGGAGAGCAGCGCCAGCCGGACCGCCATCGGGTCCACGCGGTCCCCGCGCAGCCGGGACACGAACACGAGGTTGCCCTTGGACTTGGACATCTTCGCGCCGTCGAGACCGATCATCCCGGCGTGGCAGTAGTGCCGGGCCATGGGGTGCATGCCGGTGAGCGCCTCGCCGTGCGCGGAGCCGAACTCGTGGTGCGGGAAGGCGAGGTCGGAGCCGCCGCCCTGCACGTCGTAGGTGTCCCCGAGCCGGTTGAGGGCGATCGCGGTGCACTCGACGTGCCAGCCGGGACGCCCGTCGCCGAGGTCGGAGGGCCACGACGGCTCGCCCTCGCGCGCCATGCGCCACAGCAGCGCGTCGAGCGGGTGGCGCTTGCCGGGGCGGTCGGGGTCCCCGCCGCGTTCGGGGAAGACCTCGTTCATGCGCTCGGTGGAGTACCGCGAGACGTAGCCGAAGTCGGCGGTGGCGGTGTGGTCGAAGTAGACGTCGGGGAACTCGGCGTCGTCGGCCCGGTACGCCGCGCCCGACGCGAGCAGCTTCCCGACCAGCTCGCTGATCTCGTCGACCGCCTCGACGGCCCCGATGAACTCGCGCGGCGGCAGCACGCGCAGCGACTCCATGTCCTCGCGGAAGAGCGCGGTCTCGCGCATGCCGAGGACCATCCAGTCGAACGAGTCCCGCGCGGCGCGCTCGAGCAACGGGTCGTCGATGTCGGTGACGTTCTGGACGTAGTGCACGTCGTGCCCGGCGTCGCGCCAGCAGCGGTTCACCAGGTCGAACGCCAGGTAGGTCGCGGCGTGACCGAGGTGGGTGGCGTCGTAGGGGGTGATGCCGCAGACGTACATCCCGGCGCCCGACGGACCGGGCGCGGTCGGCCGGATCTCGCCGGTCGAGGTGTCGAAGAGTCGTAGCGGCGGTGGG
>JAVXWR010000092.1:0-10591 GCA_032230725.1 Actinomycetota bacterium | reverse complement strand
GTCGTGGTCGATCAGCCGGGGGTGGCGCAGCTCGCCACGGGTCAGCGCCTTCCCGGCCAGCGCGTCGTCGAGGCGCCGGCCGGCGAGGAACACGGTGTCACCCTCGGGCACCTCTCGATGATGCCCGTCCCGGCGCCCCGCGGCTCAGCGGGCCAGGACGAGGTCCCGGGGCGCGGCACGCTGGGCGAGCGAGACGTGCTGGGCGGTCGGCCCCCCGCCCGGACCGCTGGCGATGACCAGCACCGTCCCGGGGTCGTCGACGGGCACGCGGAACGTGCCGTCGGGGTCGACGGGCACCACCGCCAGCTGGCGTCCGGACAGGTCGACGAGGGTCACGCGAGCCTCGGGTGCCGGGGCGCCGTGGGCCAGGCGCACCCGCCCGTGGACCACCGGGCGCGCCTCGTCGGCGACCTCCGGGTCGGCCCCGGTGTCCACCACCGTCTCGTCGACCGAGCGCGAGCGGGGGAGCACCGGGATCGCGACGGTCGCGACGAGGGCGACCAGCCCCGCCCCGCCCGCGACGACCAGCGTCGTGCGCAGTCCGGCGAGCGAGGGCAGCACCGCGTCGCCGACGCGGATCGTCATGGCCGAGAGCACGACGGCGGCCAGCGCGGAGGCCGTCGAGGTGCCCACCGAGCGCATCAGGGTGTTCAGGCCGTTCGCGGCCGCCGTCCGGTCGGTCGGGACGGCCCGCATGATGAGGTCGGGCAGCGAGCCGTACGCCAGCGCGACCCCGGCGCCGACCAGCGAGATCACCAGCGCGACCTGCCAGGCCGCCGAGAGCAGCACCGTCCCGAGCGCGTAGGCGATGACGATGATCACCAGGCCGGCCTGCAGCGAGGTCCGCGGGCCGAAGCGTGCCGAGACCCGCGCCGTCACCGGAGACAGCAGCATCATGACGATGCCCATCGGGGCGAGCACGAGCCCGGCCACGATCAACGAGAGCCCCAGGCCGTAGCCCGACGACGTCGGGGCAGCCAGCAGCTGCGGGAACGTCACCATCCCGGTGAACATCGCGACGCCCACCGGCACCGACACCAGGTTCGGCACCAGCACGGCGCGGCGCGCGGAGACCCGCAGGTCGACGACCGGGTCGCGGGTCCGCAGCTCCCACGCCCCCCAGACCAGCAGGACGACGACGGCGCCCACGGCCGCGCCGATCGTCGTCGCGCTGCCCCAGCCCCACTGGCTGCCCTTGGAGAGCGCGAGCAGGCCCAGCACCAGGCCGATGGTCAGCCCGACGGCACCGACCACGTCGAACCGGCCGCCCGAGCGCTGCGGCGACTCCGGGATGACGGTGAGGATGAGGACGACGCCCGCGACGCCGAGGCCGCCGGCGACCCAGAAGAGCGCGTGCCAGTCGGCCACCTGCACGATCAGGGCGGACAGCGGGAGCCCGAGGCCACCGCCGATGCCCAGCGTGGCGCTCATCAGCGCGATCCCCGACCCGAGCCGCTCCGGGGGCAGCGCGTCGCGCATCAGGCTGATCCCGAGGGGGACGGCGCTCACGGCCACGCCCTGCAGCGAGCGCCCGACGATGACGAGGACCAGGGAGGACGTCAGCGCGCAGATGACCGCGCCGACGACCAGCAGGCCGAGGGTCGCGAGGAGCACCCTCCGCTTCCCGACCATGTCGCCCAGACGCCCGGCGATGGGGGTGGCGACCGCGCCGCCGAGCAGGGTCGCGGTGATGACCCACGAGGCGTCGGCGGTCGTCGTGTGGAGCAGTGCGGGCAGCTGGGGGACCACCGGCACGACGAGCGTCATGCACAGCGAGGCGACCAGACCGACGGAGGAGAGCACCGCGACGACGAGGGCGGGGCTCGCGGGCGCCCGCTGCCCGCCGGGGGCGTCGGTCGGATCGTCCGCCGCGACCGCTCGCCCCACCGGGCCTCCGACCGTCCGCCTGAGTGTGCTCGACAACCTCGACGTCACCCTAGGACGCGCGTCCGCCACGAGGAGGGGAACGTCCGGCTCCTCACAATCCTTCCGGACCGTCGCCCGCGGCCGCGCGGGTCCAGGGCTCAGCGGGTGGCGAGCACGACGGCCACGAGGCCGACGACGTTGGTCCCCAGGTGGATGCCGATCGAGGCGAAGATGCTGCCCGTGTGGCGCCGCACCACCGACATGACCACGCCGCCGATGGCGGTGACGAGCAGGACCGTCAGCACGCCGAGCACCGGGATGCCGCCCGCGGGTGCCGCCACCGCGCCCGCGAGGTGCCACACCGCGAACGCCGACGCCACCGCGACCACCGCGCCCCGTCCGGCCCACCAGCGGCCGGCCCAGGCGCGCTCGGTCAGCCCGTGCAGGACGCCGCGGAACGCGAGCTCCTCGCAGAGGACCGTCCCGACCGGGATCAGCAGCAGCGCCCGCAGCACCACCGCCGACGTCGGGCTCGCCTCGACCCCCGGGTTGTCCAGCAGCGGTCGCGTCGCCGGGAGCAGGAAGGCCACCGCGTACCCGAGCGCGACGACCCCCACCGCCGCACCACCCCACCGCAGCCCGGAGGCCCACGTCGTCGGGCACAGCCCGAGGTCGCGCCAGGACAGGCCGCCGGCGCGGGCGGCGAGGACGAGCACGAGGACCCCGGCGACGTTGGCGATCATCCGGACGACCGGGTCGGCGGGCAGCGCCGGGACGAGCAGGTTGTTCCAGGCGACCAGGCCCGCGGCGACCACGACGACGACCGCCGACAGCACGACCGTGGCGGGCATCCGGCGGGCCCCGGCCACGGTGCCGGGCGCAGGCGGGCCGGACGCGACGGAGACGGCGGTGGGACCGGTCATGTCACCTCGGGGTCGGCGCCAGGGCCCTCCACCGTGCCAGGGTGACCCGTGTACGGCCTGTGAGGGAATGGGTCGGGGCTACCCGCTCCCCCCGCGCGGTGACACGGCTCACCCGGGCCGGGCCAGGACCGCTCGGGCGCGCTCGGTGTCGGCGGAGGTCCACCCCGGTGGGGCGGCCACGGCGGCCCAGCCGTCGAGGAGCTCGCCCTGGTACACGTGCCCGTGGCCGGGGGGCACGCTCACCGAGTTGGTCAGGTCGACCGTGACCTGCCAGAACGTGACGACGGGGTACCAGCTCGTCGCGCCGAGGACGTCGCCCCCACGGGGCTCCACGAGCCAGTCGGGGCGGCTCCAGAGCAGGTCCGGCGACCACCACACCACGGGGTCCGACGGGTGCTGCAGGTAGAGCACGTGCGGGGCGATCCACGGGGTGGCCGGGGTCTGCGCGACGGTGCGGGTGTTCGGGCCGCCGGCGAAGCGCACGACGAGCCCGTCGGAGTAGGTGGGGCGGATCTCGGGCGAGCCGGGGTCGCGGCGGTCCACGATCTGCGACCACAGCCGGTTCGTGTTCGGCGGGCCGACCCACAGCACCCCGTCGGCGCCCGCGCGCACGTCGGCGAGCGAGCTGAACGCGGCCTCCGAGCCCTGGGACCCGAGGCTCTCCCCGAACACGATCATCCTCGGTCGGGGCTGCCCGGGCGGGATCGACCGGATCCGGGCGTGCACGGCGTCGATGAGCGACCGGCCGGCCTCCTCCGCGCGCGGACCGTCGAAGAGGAAGGACAGCCAGCTGGGCAGGTAGGAGTACTGGGTAGCGACGATCGCGCTGTTCCCGCCCCAGATCGCCTCGAGGGAGTCGGCGACGGGGTCGTCCACCCACCCGGTCCCCGTCGTCGTCACCACCGCGATCACCCCGCGCGAGAACGCCCCCTCGCGGTCGAGCTCGGAGACGGCGAGGTCGGCCCGCGCCTGCGGGTCGGCCGCGGACTCGAGCCCGACGTACGCGCGCACCGGCTCCGTCGCGGGCCTGCCCGAGGCGGCGGTGAGCGTCGCGGCGTCGCGCCCGGCGGCGACGAACCGCCGTCCCTCCTTGCCGAGCGTCGCCCACGGGACCAGTGAGGTCGGCGAGCCGGAGCGGGTGGGCGCCGCGGGCTGCCCGACGCCCGGGTAGGTCTCCTCGTTCACCCCACCGAAGGCCTGGTCCGCGATCGTGAGGCTGCCCTGCAGCACGACGTTGTCCGCGACGGCGGCGATGACGACGGCGAGCACGACGACCGCGACCGCGGCGGAGATGCGCCGCGAGAGGTGCGCGTAGCGGCGCAGACCGCGGACCAGCACGTGGTCGGCGTGCCGGACCATCCGCACCAGCGCGACGGGCACCGCGGCGACGGCGAAGGCGGTCGGCGCCGCGCGCAGGTAGCCCAGGTAGCCCGGCGGCTCCATGCCGACGAGCACGGCGAGCTCCCGCTGCCAGGACGCCCCCGCGACGAGCATCACCAGCACGAGGACCGCCGCGGCGACGAGCAGGATCGCCCACGCCGTCTGCCGGACGCGACGCGGCGTCCAGCTCCGGACGTGCGCGATGAACCGCAGCCCGTGGTGCGTCCGGCGCAGCAGGAACCACAGCAGGGTGCCCACCCCGTAGCCCACCGCCGCGGAGAGGCCGCTCGCGAGGCCCTGGACCAACCAGGTCCGCGGGATGAGCGACGGGGTCATCGCCAGCGACCCGGTGGCGACCGCGAGGGCGAGGCCCAGGGCGTCCACCCGCAGCCACCGCAGGCCGGGGCGGTCGAGGGGACCGGGCCCGCGGTGGACCACGTGCGCCGCCGGCGGGCGGGGCTGCGGCCCGTGCACCGGCGCACCGGCCGGGTCGGGGTCCTCGAGGGTCGCGGTGCTCCCGGCGGCCTCCGGCGAGGTCGCGGTGTCGCCCCGCTCGACCTCGGCGCCCGACACGTCCCCGATTCTGGACCACGCCCGTCCGGACGAGCGACGGGACGGCTGCGTGCTGGGCCGCACGGCCGCATCTGGACCCCCGTCCGCCGAGGTCGACGACGCGGCCATACGTTGCGCTTGGTGGAGCACCGCTGCACGATGCGCAACACCTCGTGTCGAATTCCGGCCTGGTGTCGAGAATCGTGACTCGGGGGGCGGCCGTGGCGGGGCGGGAGGTCGTTACACTTTCCGCATGTCGAGGGCCGACGGCGAGCCGGGTGAGCGCTCCGCGGTCCAGTCCGTCGATCGGGCCGTGACGATCCTGGAGATCCTCGCCGCGCGGGGTGAGGCGGGGATCACCGAGATCGCCGAGGAGCTCGGCGTGCACAAGTCGACGGCCTCCCGGTTGGTCTCGGCCCTGCAGCGGCGGGGTCTGCTCGAGCAGCTCGGCGACCGCGGGAAGTACGCCCTGAGCTTCGGCATCGTCCGGCTGGCGGCGGCCACGACCGGGCGGATGGACCTCGCCCGGCTCGGGCAGCCGACCTGTCAGGCACTCGCGGAGATCATCGGGGAGACCGTGAACCTCGCGGTCTCCGACGGCGAGGCGGCCATCAACGTCGCCCAGGAGTTCGGCACCTCCTCCGTGAGCTCGCAGAACTGGGTGGGCCGGCGGACACCGCTGCACGCCACCTCGGCCGGCAAGGTCCTGCTGGCGCACATGGACGAGCTCGAGCGGCGGTCGCTCCTGCGCCGCCGGCTGCCCCGCTACACCGAGGCCACCATCACCGAGGCGGCCGCGCTGCGCGCCGAGCTCGCGCGGGTGGTCGACGAGGGCTACGCCCGCTCCTTCGACGAGCTCGAGGTCGGGATGCACGCCGTGGCGGTGCCGGTATGGGCGCACGACGGCAACGTCGTCGCGGCGCTGTCCGCGTCCGGACCGTCGTACCGGCTGCCGCGTCGCCGCGCGCGGGCCGTCGTCGCGGACATGCGGGAGGCGGCCCGCGAGCTCTCGGCGAAGCTCGGCTGGGTGGAGCCGGCCGGCGGTGGCTCGCTGCGCTGATCGGACCAGCGGTTCTACGACGATCACGCGGAACGTCGGCGCGTCGCGCCCTCGTCGGTGACCGCCTGCGTCACCCACCCCGCCGCGCTCTTGACAGCGCTCGGGTCGGCCGCCCACGGTGTTGCAGAGAGTAGAACTAGTTGCGCCATGTGCAACAGCGCGCAGGCGACCGGCCCGAGTGGGAGACCGCCCATGGGACCTCGCGTCGTCATCGTCGGGGCCGGCATCGTCGGCTGCGCCCTCGCCGACGAGCTCACCGCCCGCGGGTGGACCCGCGTCACCGTGCTGGACCAGGGCGAACCCGGGCGCACCGGCGGGTCGACCTCGCACGCGCCGGGGCTGGTGTTCCAGACCTCCGGCGACGACTCGCTGACCCGGTTCGCGCGGGCCACGACCGCGAAGTACCGCGCCCTGCGGGTCGGGGGGCGCCCGTGCTTCCGGGCCGTGGGCGGGCTCGAGGTCGCCGCGACCCGGGAGCGCCTGTCCGACCTGCACCGCCGCCACGGCTGGGCCACGGCGGCCGGCATCGAGAGCCACGTCCTCGACCCCGGTGAGTGCGCCGCCCTGCACCCCCTGCTCGACCGCGAGGTCGTCCTGGGCGGCCTGCACGTCCCGTCCGACGGGGTCGCGGTCCCGCTCCTCGCGGCGCTCGCGCAGGCGCGCGCGGCGACCGACCGCGGCGCGGAGTTCCGCTACGGCGTGCGGGTCACGGGCATCGACGTGCGTGGTGGGCGGGTCCGCGGGGTCGAGACCGACCAGGGCCCGGTCCGCGCCGAGGTCGTCGTCTCCGCGGCGGGGATGTGGGGACCGCTGATCGGCGCGATGGCCGGGGTGGCGGTGCCGCTGTCCCCGATGGCGCACCAGTACGCCTGGACCACCCCGCTGCGCGAGCTCGACGTGCTGCAGAAGCTGCGCGGGCTCGTCGACCCGGGCGGGGCGACCTTCCCGGTGCTGCGTCACCCCGACGCCGACCTGCACGTGCGGGAGCACGGTGACCGGCTCGGCGTCGGCGCGTCCGGCCACCGCGCGATGCCGGCGGACCCGGCCGGCCTCGACCGCGCCGGGCCCGACCGCGGCGCGATCCCCAGCGAGCGCACCTTCACCGACATCGACTTCGAGCCCAGCTGGAACGCCGCCCAGGCACTGCTGCCCGCCCTCGCCGACGCGAAGGTGGAGCGGGGCATCAACGGCCTCGTCTCGTTCACCCCCGACGGGATGCCGCTTCTCGGGGAGACCACGGTGCCCGGGTTCTGGCTGGCCGAGGCCGTGTGGATCACCCACTCCGCGGGCATCGCGGCGGCCCTCGCGAGCTGGATGGTCGACGGGGTCCCGGCACTGCCGGAGCCGGGCTCGGGCCCGCACGGCACGGCCGCGCCGGTGGACGTGTCCGCCTCCCACCACGACCGGTTCGACCCGGCCCTGCTCGCTCCCGTCACCGTGCGCAGCCGGGCCTGCCACGCCTTCGACGAGGTCGACGACATCGGCCACCCCCAGCGGTGCTCGCCCACGACGCGTCCGCTGCGCGCCGGGCCGTTCGAGGCCCGGCACCGGGAACTCGGCGCGATGGTGGCCGAGCTCGACGGCTGGGCGGTCCCGGCCTGGTTCGGCGACAACGCCGACCTGCCCGAGGTGTGCGAGGTCCGCCCGCGCCGCGCCTGGGCGGCGCGGCACTGGTCCCCGATCGCCGGGGCCGAGGCGCTGGTGGTGCGCCGCGCGGTCGCCCTGGTCGACCTCACCAGCCGGCACCGCGTCGAGGTGACCGGCCCGAACGCGCTGGGCCTGCTGCAGCAGCTGAGCACCGTCGACCTCGACCGCCCGGTCGGGGCCCGCACCCGCGCGCTCGCCCTCGACCGGGCGGGGCGCATCCGGGGCGACCTCGACGTCGCCCGCCTGGCGCGCGACCGGTTCGCCGTCGGCGTCGGAACCCGGCTCGAGGCCCGCTGGCTCGCCGAGCACGTCCTCGGCGACGTCGAGGTCCGCGACGTCACCGCGGGCACGTGCGCTCTCGGCGTGTGGGGCCCGGCCGCCGGGGTGCTGCTCTCCCGACTGACCGACCCCTCCGGGCGGGCGCGGACCGCCGACGCCGCCGAGACCCACGTCGGCCCGGTGCCGGTGCTCGCGCTGCGCGGCACCCCCGTGGGCGTCGACGGGGTCGAGCTGCGGACCCGCGCGGACCTCGGTGCCGCCCTCTGGGACGTCCTCTGGGACGCGGGCGCGACCCTCGGGATCGTGGCCGCCGGGGCCCGCGCGGTGACGAGCCTGCTCGTCGAGGCCGGGCACCGGACCCTCGGCACCGGGCTGGACGCCGAGCTCACCCCGGCCGAGGCCGGCCTGGACCACCTCGTGGACCCGGCCAAGGGCCTCTTCCTCGGGCGGGAGGGCGCCCTCGCCCCGCCGGGACGCCGGCTGGTGACCCTCGCCCTCGACGAGCCCGGCGAGGTCGTCCTCGGCGAGGAGCCCGTCCTGCACGGCGACGCGTGCGTCGGGCAGGTCGTCACCGCCGAGGTCGCCCACGCCGAGGACGTGTCGCTCGCGCTGGCGGTGGTGCCGCCGGACCTGGCGCGCGAGGGCAGCGGGCTGGCCGTCGCGTACTTCGACCGCCGTCTCACCGCCCGGGTGGTGGAGCGCCATGTGCGGTGATGGCCGGTGCGGTGAGCGCCCCGGCGCCGGCCCGGTCATCCCGGGGCCGGCCGGGGTGGGAGGCGGCGGCGGACCAGGAAGAAGGCGACGGCCGCCACCACCGCGATCCCCAGCGCCACGACCAGGTCGACCACGCTCTGCTCCACGAGCGCGAGCACGGCGCCGACGATCGCGACGAGCGGGGGGAGCGGCCAGAGCGGCATCCGGAACGCGGTTGCCGGTCGCGCCCGGTCCCGCACCCGGCTCACGAGGGCGGAGACGGCCACGAGCAGGTAGATCACCACGATGATCACGCTCGTCGCGGTGATGAGGTCGTCGAGGCCCGCGGCCAGGCAGAGGATCCCGTTGCCCACGAAGAGCACGGCGATCGCCCCGACCGGCACCCGGGACCGCGCCGACACGCGGGACAGGAACCGCCCCACCGGACCGGGCAGCATCCCGTCGCGGGCGGCGGCGTAGTAGACCCGGGCGTAGCCGAGGTTCGCGGCGAGCCCGGTGTCGACCATCGCCACCACCACGCCGAGCAGGAGCACCGTCGTCCCGACCGGGCCCATGACCTCCCGGGCGAGCGCGGCCAACGGCGAGTCCGCCGCCGCCGTCGCCCCGACGTCACGCACCGCCCCGGTCGCCGCGATCACGGCCAGCACCTCGAGCACGACCGCCAGCCCCGCCGAGAGGAGCACCGCCCGGGGGAGCGCGTGCCGCCGGGCCGGCGGGGTCTCCTCGGCGAAGTAGAGCGGCCAGTCGTACCCGTTGAACGCGAAGAGCGCCGGCGCGACCCCCGCCAGCAGTGCCGCCGCACCGAGCGCGCCGCCACCGGGTTCGACCGGCCCCGTGAACGCCGCCCCCGCCCCGGCCGCGGGATGGGCGAAGGCGGCCACGGTGAACACCACGATCACCGCGATCTCCAGGGCGAGCATCGCGGCCGCGGCCCAGCTCGCCGGTGCGATGCGCCCGACCGACAGCGCCGTCACCAGCAGCATGAAGCCGAAGGCGATCAGCCCGGTGACCGCGGTGGACAGCGACCCCGCCGGGGTGAGCGCGCCCACGTAGGTGGCCGCGGCGACCAGGATCGACGCCGTCGACACGAGCCCGAGCAGCATGAACAGCACCGCCGTGACCCCGCCCGCGACCGGCCCGAGCGCCCCCCGCACCAGCGCGTAGACCCCACCCGCGGACGGGAAGACCGAGCCGACCTCGGCGTAGCAGAGCGCCATCGCCATCGCGATCAGGCCGCCGACGACGAACGCCCACACCACACCGGTGCCCGAGACCTCCAGGGCCGAGCCGTAGACGAGGAAGACCGAGGTGGTCGGCGAGATCGCCGAAACGGCGATCGCGACGACGTTCCACGGCCGCAGCGCGGTGGCGTCGAGACCGGCGCCGCCGGGCTCGTCCGCGGTCGCGGGAGTGGTCATGATCGGATCGTGCACCCCGGGCCCGACAGCGTGGGAGGCCTCCGCGGCGAATCCTGCTGTTCGGAGCAGCGGGGCCTGTGGACGGGCCGGGTTGTCCACAGGCGCGGCCCGGCGAGGTTGTGCCCGTCGTCAGGGTGCGGCCAGCGTGGACGCCATGCGCGAGATGATCACGGTCCGCGAGGCGGGCCACGAGCTGCGGGTCCAGGTGCTCGACGGGCGGGCCTACGTCGCGATCGTCGCGGTCGACGGAGCGGAGGACCCGGAGGCGTGGACGCGGACGGTGTCGCTGCCCGCCCGGCGGCTGCACGCCCTGGTGCGCGCCGCGTGGGCGGACGACCAGTACGGCGCTACCGGCCCGCTCGACCCGCCGCTGCGGCTCCCCGACGAGCCGCCGGACGGTCCCCCGGACCCCCTCGAGGACCCGTTCGCCGAGGAACGGGCGCGGTTCGGGTGGCGGGCCGACCGGCCCGACGAGGACGGTGACGACCTCGGGGACCTGGTGCCGTTCCCGGGGCAGACGGCGTGGGGCCCGCGGTCCTGGGAGCCGCCGCCGACCTGGCGGCCCGCCCGCGCGCCCCGGTCGGGGCTGCCGTGGCCGCCCGAGGACGACGCGGCGCTGCGCGAGGCCTGGCTCGGCGCGGAGCGGGACGCCGACCGCGCGGAGCTGATGCGCCGGCTCGCGGCGCGGTTCGAGCGGACCACCGGCGGCGTGCTCAACCGGCTCCACCGCGTGGGGTGCGACCCGGCGAGCC
>JAVXWR010000082.1:0-4260 GCA_032230725.1 Actinomycetota bacterium | reverse complement strand
AGATCACCGGCGCGCTCAGCCACTCGGGCACCACGGCGATCTTCATCAACCAGCTGCGCGAGAAGGTCGGCGTCATGTTCGGCTCCCCGGAGACGACGACGGGCGGCAAGGCGCTGAAGTTCTACGCGTCGATCCGCCTCGACATCCGCCGCATCGAGACGCTCAAGGACGGCACCGACGCGGTCGGCAACCGCACCCGCGTGAAGGTCGTCAAGAACAAGGTCGCGCCGCCGTTCAAGCAGGCCGAGTTCGACATGCTCTACGGGGTCGGCATCTCCCGTGAGGGCTCGCTCATCGACGTGGGCGTCGAGCAGGGCTTCGTTCGCAAGTCCGGTGCCTGGTACACCTACGACGGCGACCAGCTCGGTCAGGGCAAGGAGAACGCCCGGAAGTTCCTCAAGGAGAACCCGGACGTCGCCACCGAGATCGAGAAGCGGATCAAGGAGAAGCTCGGCGTCGGGCCGAAGCTCGACGCCGACGAGACGACGCCCGCCCCCGTCGACTTCTGATGCGGGGGGCGCAGCTCGGAGGGGGCGGCTTCGGTCGGCGTCCACGGCGGAGGGCACCCGAACCCCCGGACGCCGACGGCCGCACCACGGACGGCCGGCCCCGTGACGCGGCGGCGGACCCGCCCGCGGACCCGGAGTCGGCGGCCCGCACGGTCTGCCTGAACCTGCTCACGACGCGGGCGCGCACGCGCGCCGAGCTCGCGGGCGAGCTCGAGCGCCGGGGGTTCGACGACGAGATCGCCGCCACGGTGCTCGACCGTCTGGTCGAGGTGCGGCTGCTCGACGACGCCGCGTTCGCCGAGCAGTGGGTGGACTCCCGCCATCGGCACCGGGGGCTCGGTCGACGGGCGCTGTCGCAGGAACTGCGGCGCAAGGGCGTCGAGTCCGAGACCGCGGACGAGGCCGTCGCGGGCCTCGACGCCGACGTGGAGCGGGAGAAGGCCTGCGAGCTGGTCCGCAGGCGGCTCCCCTCGCTCGACCGGGTCGAGCCCCAGATCGCGGCCCGGCGTCTCGTCGGGATGCTCGCCCGGAAGGGCTACGGCGCAGGGCTGGCCTATGAGGTCGTCCGCACCGAGATGGCGCAGCGCGGGGCCGAGCTCGACGAGGCCGATCCGGACCTCGACGTTTCCGATGTCACCGCCGGGCCCCGCTCCTGACCAGCACGGACGTCCTCGACACGGCTCGGTGACGGGGATCACGACACCGATCGCCTGTGACCCGGACGACAGCCCACGACGGTCCGTCGTAATGTGCCTCGCACCACGCGGCTCGGCGTCGCGCGGGTCGCCCGCCGTGCTCGGTCACCACCACGACCGCGACGGCCACGGCCGGACCCCGTGCGCGCCGGCCGGCTCCGTCGACGAGGACAGGTGCATTGACCACCACAGAGCGCGACCACGGCGCCACCCCCCCGTTCGCCACGGCGCGCGCCGACATCCGGGCACGGACCCTGCGGCGCGACCGCTGGTGGCTCCCGCCGCTGATCAACGCGCTGGGACTGGCGACCTTCGTCGTCTACGCGACGATCCGGGCATTCTGGGGCTCCGCCTACTTCGTCGCCCAGTACCACTATCTGTCGCCGTTCTACTCGCCGTGCCTCTCGGCGAGCTGCGTCCCGGGCTCGAGCCACTTCGGGGCCTTCCTGCCGGCGTTCCCACCGTGGATCCCGCTGGCGATCATCTCGCTGCCGTTCCTGCTCGGCTTCCGCATCACGTGCTACTACTACCGGAAGTCGTACTACCGGGCGTTCTGGGCGTCGCCGCCGGCGTGCGCGGTGTCCGAGCCGCACTCGAAGTACTCGGGCGAGACGCGCTTCCCGCTGATCCTGCAGAACGCCCACCGGTACTTCTTCTACGTCGCGTTCCTCATCTCGGTGATCAACACGTACGACATGGTGGTGTCGTTCCAGAGCGACGGGCCCGACGGTGCGGCCCGGTTCGGGCTCGGCCTCGGGAACATCATCCTGCTGATCAACGTGATCGGGCTCTGGCTCTACACCGCCTCGTGCCACTCCTGCCGGCACATCACGGGTGGGCGGCTCAAGCACTTCTCGCGGCACCCGGTGCGCTACAAGATCTGGACGACGGTCTCGAGACTGAACACGCGGCACATGCTGTTCGCGTGGATCACGATCGGGACGCTGATCCTCACCGACTTCTACATCATGCTCGTCGCGAGCGGCACCATTTCCGACCTGAGGATCGTGAACTGATGACCCAGGGAACCGATCCGGCCGGCTCCGCGCCGGGCACACCGGACATCACCCACCACACCTACGACGTCCTGGTCATCGGGGCGGGCGGCGCGGGGCTGCGGGCCGCGATCGAGGCCCGGATGCGGGGCAAGCGGGTCGCGATCATCTCCAAGTCGCTGTTCGGCAAGGCGCACACCGTCATGGCCGAGGGCGGGATCGCCGCCTCGATGGGCAACGCGAACCCGAACGACAACTGGACGGTCCACTTCCGCGACACGATGCGCGGCGGGAAGTTCCTCAACAACTGGCGCATGGCCGAGCTGCACGCCAAGGAGGCGCCGGAGCGGGTCTGGGAGCTCGAGACCTACGGGGCGCTCTTCGACCGCACGCCCGAGGGCAAGATCAGCCAGCGGAACTTCGGCGGGCACCAGTTCCCCCGGCTCGCCCACGTCGGCGACCGCACCGGGCTGGAGCTCATCCGCACGCTGCAGCAGAAGATCGTGTCGCTGCAGCAGGAGGACCACCGGCGCACCGGCGACTACGAGTCCGACCTCAAGGTCTTCCACGAGACCACGATCACCGAGCTGATCAAGGACGGGGACCGGGTCGCGGGCGCGTTCGGCTACCACCGCTCCTCGGGCGACCTGCTGTGCTTCCACAGCGCCGCGGTGGTGCTCGCCACCGGCGGCGTCGGGAAGTCGTTCAAGGTCACCAGCAACTCGTGGGAGTACACCGGCGACGGGCACGCCCTCGCCCTGCGGGCCGGCGCGACGCTGCTGAACATGGAGTTCGTCCAGTTCCACCCCACGGGCATGGTCTGGCCGCCCAGCGTCAAGGGCATCCTCGTCACGGAGTCGGTCCGCGGCGACGGCGGCGTCCTCAAGAACTCCGAGGGCGAGCGCTTCATGTTCAACTACATCCCCGAGGTGTTCCGCGAGCAGTACGCGACCAGCGAGGACGAGGGCGACCGCTGGTACACCGACGCCGACAACAACCGGCGCCCGCCCGAGCTGCTGCCCCGTGACGAGGTCGCCCGCGCGATCAACAACGAGGTCAAGGAGGGGCGCGGGTCGCCCGCCGGCGGGGTGTTCCTCGACGTCTCGAGCCGCATGCCCGCCGAGACCATCCGCAAGCGGCTGCCGTCGATGTACCACCAGTTCAAGGAGCTGGCCGACGTCGACATCACCGCGGGCCCGATGGAGGTCGGCCCGACCTGCCACTACGTGATGGGCGGGGTGGAGGTCGACCCCGACACCGCGGCGTCCGCGGTGCCCGGCCTGTTCGCCGCCGGCGAGGTCGCCGGCGGGATGCACGGCTCCAACCGGCTCGGCGGCAACTCGCTGTCGGACCTGCTCGTGTTCGGGTGCCGGGCGGGGGCCGGCGCGGCCGCGTACCTCGACGCGCTCGGCTCGGTGCCGTCGGTGTCCGACGAGGCGCTGGAGTCGGCCCGCGACGACGTCGAGCGGCCGATCCGCAACTCCGGGGGCGAGAACGCCTACACGGTGCACCAGGAACTGCAGCAGACGATGAACGACCTCGTCGGCATCATCCGCAAGGCCGACGAGATGGAGCTGGCTCTCAAGAAGCTCGACGAGCTCAAGGACCGGGTCCCGCGGGTGGCGGTGGACGGGCGCCGGTCCTACAACCCGGGCTGGCACCTGGCCATGGACCTGCGCAACATGCTGCTGGTCAGCCAGTGCATCGCGATGGCCGCGCTCGAACGGGAGGAGAGCCGCGGCGGGCACACCCGCGACGACTTCCCGACGATGGACGAGGAGTGGCGCCGCCAGCTGCTGGTGCTGACGCTCCGCGACGAGGAACTGGTGCTCTCCCACCAGGGCCAGCCGTCGATGCGCGAGGACCTGTTCGACCTCTTCGAGCTCGACGAGCTCAAGAAGTACTACACCGGCGACGAGCTGGGCGGGCACCGCTCCGACGCTCCCCGCGGGCAGCGCGCCGACCAGACCGAGGGCGGCCTCGGTGACGAGCAGCAGGCACAGGGACAGGGGACCTAGACCGTGGGCTACCAGGCGCACTTCAAGGTGTGGCGCGGCGACG
>JAVXWR010000703.1:0-2633 GCA_032230725.1 Actinomycetota bacterium | reverse complement strand
TCGGCCAAGAAGTACATCGACTCCGGCTACACGATGTGCCTCGGGGCCGCGTCGGCGAAGGAGCGCCTCGACGTCGTGTGCCGCGACGCCATCAACGCCGGGCGCATCCCCGGGCCCCGCTACCTCGCGAACGGGCCCGAGATCGCCGTCACCGGCGGGGCGCTGATCAAGTCGATCACGAAGTTCGCCGACGGCCCCGAGGGCATGCGGCTGGCGGTGCGGGAGCTCATCGACCTCGGCGTCGACCAGATCAAGCTCTCGATGACCGGCGAGGAGATCACCGGCACCCAGCGCGCGGAGGACACCTACTTCTCCGACGAGGAGGTCGCCGCCGCGGTCACCGAGGCCCACCGGCGCGGGAAGCGGGTCTGCGCGCACGCCCGCTCCGCGGAGAGCGTGAAGATGTGCCTGCGCAACAAGGTCGACATCATCTACCACGCCTCGTTCACCGACGCCGAGGGCATGGACATGCTCGAGGCCAACAAGGACTGGGTGTTCGTCGCCCCCGGGATCAACTGGCTCGTCGCGACGCTCTACGAAGCCGAGGCGTTCGGGTTCCCGCAGGAGGCCGCCGAGGCCGTCGGGTACAAGAAGGAGCTCGAGCAGGCCACCGACGGGCTCCGCGAGATGCACCGTCGCGGGATCAAGCTGCTCCCCGGCGGTGACTACGGGTTCGCGTGGACCCCGCACGGCACCTACGCCCGCGACCTCGAGCACTTCGTGGAGCGCCTCGGGTTCACGCCGATGGAGGCGATCCTCTCGGCGACCAAGCTCGGCGGCGAGATCATGCTGCGTCCCGACGACCTCGGCCAGGTCCAGCCCGGCTTCCTCGCCGACCTGATCCTCGTCGACGGCGACCCGCTCGCCGACATCACGGTCCTGCAGGACCACGACAAGCTGCACGCGATCATGAAGGACGGCCAGTTCCACAAGCAGGACAGCGGGATCGCCCCGAACAGCGGGCTCGACGCCCCCGCCGGGCAGATCAGCGGAGCGACCCGCGCGTACGTCGAGGCCCGTCCCTGACGTTCGGTCCACGCCGGACGACGGGCGCCGTCCCCTCCCCCCGGGGACGGCGCCCGGCCCGCCGCTGACCCCTCTCCCGCCCCTCGCCGACGCGTGCGTGCCGCCGCGCCGGCCCTGCTCGCGCGCCCACTCGCCGCCGGCCGTATCCCCGCGTGCCGGTCCCGCCCCCACACCGGAGGACCACGATGGCCTCTGACCCGGACACCCCCGCGGTCCTGTCGCACCCTGCTCCCGGGCTCCCGCCCCTCGACGTCTCCCGGACCGACGACCCCGAGGTCCTCGCCGAGGCCGCCCGCGAGGACTACTCGCTGCACGTGGTCCCGCGGTCCTGGCGCCTGAGCGCCCCGAAGATGGCGCTGGCCTGGTCGGCGCTGATGTCGGCCATGTTCTGGGTGGTCGTCGCCGCGGGCGCCTCGCTCGTCGTCGGCACCGTCCAGGCGCTGGTCGGGCTCGCCGCCGCCGTCGTCGTGCACGGGTCGTTGTGCCTGGTCATGTCCCGCACGGCGTCCGACTCCGGGCAGACCGTCGGCCTGTTCTCCCGCGCGATGTTCGGCTACCGCGGCGCCGCGATCGCCACCCTCGCCCTCGGCCTCACCGGCACGTGGTTCGCCGTCTTCGAGGGCTCGGTGCTGGCGGTGGCCGCGCAAGCGGAGTTCGGCGGGCCCGTCTGGATCTGGTACCTCGTCGTCACCCTCGTGTGCATCCCGCTCGTCATCGGCGGGGTCCGCCAGGCGATCGAGAAGGTCAACGCGTGGCTCCTCCCGGTCTTCCTGGCCGGGCTCGTCACCACCGTCGTCTGGGCGACCGTGGTCCACGGCTACGACGCGTCCTGGCTCACCGCCCCGCCGAAGACCCCGACGACGATGGCGGGACCGGGCTGGCTCTACGTCTTCGCCATCTACATGGGGGTGTTCTCGAACGTGCTCTACACGTTCGACTTCGCCCGCATGGGCCGCCGGGAGGACCAGAAGGTCAACGGCGTGCACACCTTCGGCTACACGTTCTACTTCTTCACGATCCTGGTGAACGGCGCGGTCGGCATCTACCTGGTCAACACCATCCCGCTGGCCGAGGTCAGCGAGTCCGGGCTGGTCGTGGGCATCGTGGCGATGATGGGCTGGCTCGGCGTCGTGTTCATCGTCGCCACCCAGCTGAAGATCAACACGGCGAACTTCTACGTCGCCTCGACCAACTTCCAGGGCCTGTTCTCGCGGACGTTCCACCTCACGTTCTCCCGCACCACCTGGGTCGTCATCGTCGGCGCGCTGTCCTTCGCGGTGATGACGCTGAACATCTTCACCTTCATCAACACCTGGCTCTCCTACCAGGGCGCGGTCCTGGTGGCCTGGGTCGGGATCGCGCTCGTGACCGTCGCCGACGCGCGTCGTCGGGGGCGCGCGGGCGACGTGGCGTTCGAGTTCCGGCCGGGGCGGGTGCCGTCGGTGGAGCTCGGCGGCGTCGTCGCCTGGGTGGTGGCCTCCGGCGTCGGCATCACCCTGATCGCCACGGGCAGCGCCATCGCGAGCACGTGGGCGCTGGTGCTGACGTTCGTCCTCGCCGTCGCCATCGCCGCGCTCGGGAAGGCCCTCCGGAACGGGCGGGCCGGC
>JAVXWR010000046.1:0-4215 GCA_032230725.1 Actinomycetota bacterium | reverse complement strand
GGGCGTCGTGCAGGACCGCGCGGGCCCACGTCGTCGCCGGGTCGGCGGGGCCGGTGCCGTAGAGCCGCAGCGCGCCGTCGACGACGCTGCGGGCCGCACCGACGAGGCCGCTCGGGTCGGGCGCGCTCACGCCCCGACCAGCCGCGACGGACGCGACCGACGAACCGACGCGCCCGACGACGCCCGCCCCCGCAGCCGGCGCGCGCGCTCCGCGAGGTGCTCGACCCGCTCCAGCTCGGCCTCGACGTCGGCCAGCCGCGCCGCGCGCTTCGCGCCGTCCATCTCGACCGCCCGGGCGGCGTCGGCGGTGGCCGACAGCGAGCGCTCGAGCTCCTCGGCGGTCGTCGTGAAGTGGTCGCGCAGGGTGCGCTGGACCTCGCGGAGCATGTCGCGGGAGTTCTTGCCCGCCTGGAAGATGACGTCGTCGACGTGGCGGCGGACGGCCTGCTTGGCCTCGCCCTGGCGGCGGCGCAGCGCGCGCTTGCGCTCGTCGACCAGCGTCTTGGACCCGAGCAGCAGCCCGGCCCCCACCGAGAACGGGTTGAGCAGCGCCATCCCCGCGATCGTGGTCATCATGCCGATCATGAGCACGCCGCCGTAGGACCCGCGCATCCCGATCATCAGCGACTGCGTGAAGCCGAACTTCTCGTGGTCGGGGGCCGCGAGCATCCCGACGGGGTCGACCGCGTACGCCGTCCCGTCCGGCGACGCCCCGACGGTGACCGGCGGCAGCACTCCGGCCCCGTCCTCGGCGAAGTGCGTGGCGACCCGCTCGGCGAGCCAGCGGGTGCGCTCCTCGGCCCACACCACGTTCGTCGCGACTCCCGCCGAGACCTGCTGGTGCAGCCACGGAGCGAACTGCTCCCACGTCTTCGCGGGGTCGGTGTCCTCGAGCGCGGCCTCGGCGTCGGTGACCACGCTGCGCAGGCGGTCGCGCAGGTCGTACTCGATGTCGGAGACCAGGTCGGCGACGCCGTCGTTGAGGGTCTGCTGCCAGCGCGCGGCCCGGTCGCGCAGGGCCGCGGCCTGGCGGCGGGAGCGCTCGACCTCCGCGGCGATCCGGTCGGCGCGCCGCGGGTCGGCCAGGGCGTCGCGCTCGGCACGGAACGTGGACGCGACCTGCTCGCAGGCGACCAGCACCTCGTCGGTGGCCATCCGGACGCGGCGGGCCTCCCGGCCCTCGGCCACCTCCTCGGCGAGCAGCCGGCGCAGCTCCTCGATCCCGGACTCGGCGAGCAGGGCGCGGGCCGTGTCGGCGGCGAGGTCGTCGTCCTCGGCGGCGTGCAGCGCCAGGGCGGCCGAGGTCGGCAGCACGCGGACGGCCGTCAACGACTGCCGTCCGCTCCCCCCGTCGCTACGCTCGCCCTCAGCATGATCGAGGTGCCCACGGTCGATCTCGGCGATCCGGCGCCACTGGGGGTGCAGGTCGATCCGGGTCAGCACGACGACGACCGCCGGACTCACCGCGGACGCGGTGCGGATCAGGGCGAGCTCCGGGGCGGTGAGCTCCCGGCCGGCGTCGGCGACGACGAGCACCGCGTCCGCGCCCGGGAGCTCGGCCATCGTCGACACCGACGCCGGCGACGCGAGCCCGCCCGCCCCCGGGGTGTCCACGAGCCGCAGGCCCGCGAGCACCGGGCGCGGCAGCGTCGCCTCGGCGTGCGACCAGCCGGCGCGGTTGTCCGGGTTGCCCTTCTCGGTCACGTGCTCGGCGAGCGTCGCCGGGGACACGGTCTGCTGTTCGGACCCGCCTTCCACACCCCGGACGAGCACGACGCCCGCCTGCTCGCCGTACGTGCAGACCGTCGGCACGGTCGTGGCGCGGTGCGCGTCGGTCGGCAGCGCCCGGCCCCCGAGCACGGCGTTCACGAGCTCGGTCTTGCCCGCCTTGAACTCCCCGACGACGAGGACGCGGGCCCGGTCGTCGGCGACCGCGCGGGCCACGATGCCGAGCCGGCGCTCGAGGTCGGGCCGGTCGTAGGCGGTCGCCGCCCGGCGGGCCAGCGCGACGATCTCGGTGAGCTCACCGCCCGCGCCGTGCTCGGTCATGCGTGGTCCCCCTGCTCGATGCCCCCGGTGCCGACACGACAGCCGGGGCACGGCGCGTGTGCACCGTGCCCCGGCTGTGTCGTCACGCCGCTGACGTTACGCGGGCGTGACACCCCCCTGATCGGACGACCTGACTAGACGTGCAGCGTGCTGTGGTCGATCGAGTTGTCGACGGAATTGTCGGTCGAGTTGTCGTCGTGCGACAGCGCGTTGTTGCTGTCCTCGACGTTGTTCGAGTCGTTCGTCGACAGATCGGTGTGGAGCGAGTTGTCGGTGTCGTGGTGCGAGCTGTCCGAGTTGTGCGAGTTGGTCTCGGTCGTGGTCGTCGTGTGGTTGTGCGAGTCGAGCGTCGAGCTGGTCGCCGGCGCGTGGGTGGCGGCGGTGACGTTGCCCCCGCCGTACGCCTGGGCGTTCAGGTGCTCCGATTCGCCGACCGCCGGACCGTTGCCGGAGATCGCCCCGCCGTCACCCGTCTTGAGGTCCGATTGCGCTGCACCGGAGCCGAACGAGGTCGTCGAGCCGTCGCCGGACTGCTCGTTCCCGTCGCCGATCTGGTTGTGGCCACCGGTCGCGACCGGGGCGTTGTTGTCGCCCTCGACGCTGACGCCCCCCGCGCCCACGTTGTGGGTGTCGTTGGTGACGTCGACCTTGGCGCCGTGGTCGGCCCAGATCTTGGTGACGTTGTTGGTGCTGTAGATGGTGTCGTGCGAGTCGAACGCGTAGTTGTTCGTCACGTAGTTGAGGTGCGTGACGAACTTGTCGATCTCGCTGTCGTGGCCCGGGTCGTGGCTCCCGTGGTGACCCCCGTCGTGGTGGGGGTCGTGGTGCTTGGGGGCGTCGTCGTGGTCCCGCCCGTGGTCGCAGTCGTCCTCGTACTGCGCGGCCTTCTGCGGGTCGACCTTCTCGAGCACGACGGGCAGGAGGTCCCGGATGTCGTCGGCGCAGACGTTCTGCAGGCCGGCCGCGTGCAGGGCGCCCTGCGGGTCCTCACGGAAGTCCGCCAGCGCGTCCTTGTCGTGCAGCAGGTCGAGCAGGAACTGAAGCAGGGTCTTGTGCTCGCTCATGTCGTGGTGCCCCCGTGATCGTGATGTGCGGAGCGCCCTCGACGGTGCTGCCGGGGCGGCGTGGTCACCACCCTGCCGCCGGGGGGCCCACCGGCCATCGGGGCTCGGTCCGGGTCCGCGTCCGGGGCCCCTAGGGGGTCCGGGGCTCTCCCCCGGCCCCCCACCCGGGGGTGACCGTCACCGCCCGTCGGGAACACCGCCGGCACCGTCGGAAACCGTCACCCGTTCGAGCTACAACTGTGTAACGGCGGGCCCGATCGGGCCGATGATGCCCACGGATCGACGAACCGGCGCCGCCCCGCGAGCGGGAGCCGCGAGCGGTCCGCGCGCGTCCCTCGGGACGCCGATGACGGGGAAGCTGGGAGGGCACATGCCGGGTCCGCACGAGGGATGGGCCTCGCGGCCGCAAGGCCAGCAGCCCGTCATCCAGATGCGCCCGGCCACCTCGTACGACCTGGGGATCGACCTCGGCACCACCTTCACCGCGGCGGCCGTCCGCGTCGAGGCCCGGCCCGGGATGCCCGAGCCGGGCGTGCGCGTCGTGGGCCTCGAGCGCGGCACCGTCCAGGTGCCCTCGGTCCTGCTCGTCGACGACGACGGGTCGCTGCTGGTCGGCAGCGACGCCGAGGACCGCGCCCCCGGGGCCCCGCAGCGCGTCGTGCGCGAGTTCAAGCGCCGCCTCGGCGACGACACCCCGATCGTCGTCGGCGGCGAGAGCTTCTCCGCGGACGGCGTGGCGGCCGAGATGGTGCGCTGGACCGCCGACCGGGTCGCCGAGATCCAGGGCGCCGAACCCCGCCGCATCGCCGTCGCGCACCCCGCCGGCTGGGGCGCCTACCGCCGCCGGGTGTTCACCGAGGCCCTCGTCGAGGTCGGCCTCCACGACGTCGTCCTGCTCACCGAGCCCGAGGCCGCCGCGGCCGCCCACGCCGCCACCGGGCGCCTGCCGCGGGGGCGCACAGTCGCCGTGTACGAGCTCGGGGGCGGCACCTTCGACGCCGCCGTCGTCCGCGGCGTCCCCGCGACCCCGATCACCCCCGTCGGCCTCACCGTCCTCGGCCGCGGCCAGGGCATCGAGGCCCTCGGCGGCATCGACTTCGAC
>JAVXWR010000022.1:0-5020 GCA_032230725.1 Actinomycetota bacterium | reverse complement strand
CGTCCTCATGGGCGCCGACGGCCGGGTCGTCGCGTCCACCGTCACCGACGCGGCCGGATCCTTCGCGGTCCGGGACCTCACCGAGGGCCGCTACCTGCTCACCGCGAGCGGGTACGCCCCGGTCACGGCACAGGTGAGGGTCGACCGGGACGCGCAGGAGCCCGTCGACCTGGTCGTCGAGCCCCCGCGGCCGGCGTCGTCGGCGCCCGCGACCCCCCCGGCGTCCTGGTCGGCCCCGTACGCCGAGCCGCAGGACGCCCGCCGTCCGGCGCTCGACGCGGAGACGACGCCGCTGCCTGTGTCACGCTGACGCTGCGTCATCGCGCCAGGCCGCCGATAGCTGGGGCAGCACTCGTACCTCGTGCTGCCCCAGCCGTCGTCGGCGCGGACCCGGCGAGCTGCCTCAGTGCCCGTGCTCCTCGGCCCGCTTATAGGACTCGCGGATCTCCTGCTCGGCGTCGGCACGGCCGACCCAGGAGGCGCCCTCGACGCTCTTGCCGGGCTCGAGGTCCTTGTAGACCTCGAAGAAGTGCTGGATCTCCAGGCGGTCGAACTCCGAGTAGTGGTGGATGTCGCGCAGGTGCTCCTGGCGCGGGTCCCGCGCCGGGACGCAGAGCACCTTGTCGTCCCCGCCCTTCTCGTCGGTCATGCGGAACATGCCGATGGCGCGCGCGAGGACGAGGCAGCCCGGGAACGTCGGCTCCTGGACGAGCACGAGCGCGTCGAGCGGGTCACCGTCCAGGCCCAGGGTGTTCTCGATGTAGCCGTAGTCGGCCGGGTACTGCGTGGCGGTGAAGAGGGTGCGGTCCAGGCGCAGGCGGTTGGCCTCGTGGTCCATCTCGTACTTGTTCCGCTGACCCTTGGGGATCTCGATCAGAACGTCGAACTCCACGGCCCGTCCTCGCTGCTCGTCCGTCGCGCCCGGGCCTCGTCACCCGACCGGACACGGGAACCCGTCCTCGGTCGCGTCTAGTGTGTCGCATCGCGACCGGCGCGCCACGGCGGCCGGGCGTGGGTCTGGTCGCAGCGCCGGAAGCGACGGGCAAGAGGGGCCCGGGCGAGCGGAGCGACGGGAGAGGATCTGTGACGGCGAGTCGTGTCGGTCACCGCGCGGGGACCACCCCCGCGGGCGGTGCCGACGCGGCGGGCGCACCCGGCGGTGAGGAGCCCGGACCCGGCCCGCGGCGCAGTGGCGGGCACCGCGCCGAGGTCCCCCGCTCGCGCCGGATCGCCCGGCGCCTGCTCGTCGTGCTCGTCGTCCTGCTCCTGCTCGCCGGGGCCGGGACCGCGGCCGTGCTCACGGCGCCCGGGCTGGCCCGCCGCCTCGGGCTGCCGGTGTCCGCCGCGGTCGACCCGCCGGCCCCGGTCGCCTTCGTCCCCGTGCTGGGCCCGCTGGGTCCCGGCGCGCCCGCGCCGAGCGCCTCGGGGATCGCGGGCGTGCTCGACGGCCGCGTCGCGGGGCTCGGCGACCTCACCGGCGTCGTCGTCGACCCGGCCCGTCCGCAGCCGCCGCTCTGGCAGCGCAGCCCGACGGAGCCGCAGGTCCCGGCCTCGTCGACGAAGCTCCTGACCACGGCCGCCGCGCTGCTCTCGCTCGACCCGACGACCCGGTTCACCACCACGGTCGTCGCCGGCCCGACCCCCGACTCGGTGGTGCTCGTCGGCGGCGGCGACCCGACGCTGTCCTCGCTGCCCGACGGCCGCGAATCGCTCTACGCCGGGGCGGCCCACCTCGACGACCTGGTGGCGCAGGTCCGCGCCGCGCGGGGCGCCGCGCCGCTGCGCACGGTGTACGTCGACGACTCCCGCTACCGCGGCGCGCTCCTGGCCCCCGGCTGGGACCCGGCCGACATCGCGGGCGGGAACCTCGCCCCGATGGTCCCGGTGATGCTCGACGGCGGCCGGCTCGACCCCACCGCCCTCGACGGGGCCCGTAGCCCGACCCCGACCGAGGACGTCGGGAGCGCGCTCGGCCAGCGGCTCGGGGCCACGGCGGTGCGGGTGGACCAGGGCTCGGGGACGCCCGGCGCCCGGGTGCTCGGGAGCGTCGCGTCCCCTCCGCTGACCGACCTCGTCCACACCGCGCTGACGAACTCCGACAACGTCCTCGCCGAGGCGATCGGGCGGGAGGTCGCCCGCCAGGCCGGCGCCCCGACCTCCTTCGAGGGCGCCACCTCGTCGGTGGCGACGATCCTCACCGGGCACGGCATCGACGTGTCCGCGGTCCGGCTCTCGGACACCTCGGGGCTGTCCACCGACGACCGCATCCCGGCCTCGGTGCTCGCCGCGGTCCTCACCCCGGCCGCGGCGCCCCCCGGCGCCGACCCCCGCACGCCCGCACTGCGCCCGATCCTCGACGGGCTCCCCGTCGCGGCCGGGACGGGCACGCTCGTCGACCGCTACACCGCGGGCACCGCGAACGGCGACGCGCGCGGCTACGTCCGGGCCAAGACCGGGACGCTGACCGGCACCAACGCCCTCGCCGGCGTGGTGCCCGACGTCGACGGGCGCCTGCTCGTGTTCGCCTTCATGTCCAACGGCCCCGACCCCGTCGGCGCCCGGCCCCGCCTGGACGCGCTCGCCGCCGCGCTGCGCGGGTGCGGCTGCCGCTGAGCAGGCCGCCGTACGGTGGGGGAGTGACCGTCCAGGACACCCCCGAGACCACCGACCGGGCCGCGACCGGCCTGCCCGTGCGCTGGGACCTCGCCGCCGCCACCGGCGCCCGCCTCGTCCCGCCCGGACCGGCGGTCTCCGCCGAGGAGGCCGCGGTCGAGGTCGCCCGGCTCGCCGAGGGCGCCCGGACCGGTGAGGGGCACGTCCGCGAGCTCACCGGGCTCGGCGTCGGCCTCCCGATCCCCGGCGCGGCGGTCGTCGACCGGCCCGGCTGGATCGCCTCGGCCACCGAGGGCATCGCCGAGCTCACCTCCGGCGTCCGGCTGCCCTCCGTGCGACCCGGTCCGCCGAGCACGCTCTCCCGCGTCGCGGGCGGCGTCACCTCCACGGTCGCGGCCGCGCAGATGGGCGGGCTGCTCGCCTTCCTGTCCACCAAGGTGCTCGGGCAGTACGACCCGTTCGCCGGGCCCTCCCACGCCGGACAGCTGCTGCTCGTCGCCCCCAACGTCACCGCCGCCCGCGAGGCGCTCGACGTCGACGCCGACGACTTCGCGCTCTGGGTCTGCGTGCACGAGGCCACCCACCGGCTGCAGTTCACCGCCGTGCCCTGGCTGCGCGACCACTTCCGCGACGAGGTCACGACGTTCGCCTCCGGGATGGAGAGCGGGGTCACCGCGGCCATGGACCGGCTGCCCGACATCGTCAAGGCACTCCGCTCGCGCACCGACGTCTCGCTGCTCGAGCTGTTGCAGGGACCGGAGCAGACCGAAATCCTCGACCGCCTGCTCGCGCTCACCACCCTGCTCGAGGGGCACGCGGAGCACGTGATGGACGAGGTCGGGCCGGCGGTGGTCCCGTCGGTGGAGGTCATCCGGCGTCGCTTCTCCGCGCGGCGGCGCGGCGGCGGACCGGTCGACCGGCTGCTCCGGGTGCTGCTCGGCGTCCAGGCCAAGATCCAGCAGTACGAGCAGGGCCGGGTGTTCGTCGACGAGGTCGTCGCGACCGTCGGGATGGAGGGGTTCAACGCCGTGTGGACCTCGCCGGAGACGCTGCCGCGCCGCCCGGAGATCACCGAACCCTCGGCCTGGGTCCGGCGCGTCCACGGCTGACCGGACCCCGGTCATGGCCGCCATCTCGTGACGAACAGCCCCGCCGCGACCGCCCAGCTCCGCCGTGCGGTCCGGGCGGCCCTCGACGCGGCGCCCGCACCGGTCGTCGTCGTGGCCTGCTCCGGCGGGGCGGACTCGCTCGCCCTCGCCGCCGCGACCGCGTACGTCGGGGCCGAGCGCGGGACGGCCGTGCACGGCCTCGTCGTCGACCACGGGCTGCAGTCGGGCTCGGCGGGGGTGGCCGAGGCCGCCCGCACCGCACTGTCCGGGCTCGGGGTCCGGGCCCGCGTCGCGACGGTGACGGTGACCGAGGCGGGCGACGGACCGGAGGCGGCGGCCCGGCGGGCCCGGTACGCGGTGCTGCGCGAGGAGTCGTCGGCCCGGGGCGGGGCACCGGTGCTGCTCGGGCACACCCTCGACGATCAGGCGGAGACGGTGCTGCTCGGGCTCGGCCGGGGGTCGGGGGCGCGCTCGCTCGCGGGCATGCGGGCCTGGGACCCGCCGTGGTGCCGTCCGCTGCTCGGGGTCCGCCGGACCACCACCCGGGCCGCGTGCGCCGAGGCGGGACTGGAGCCCTGGGAGGACCCGCACAATGCCGACCTGGGCTACACGCGCGTCCGCCTGCGCCACGAGGTGCTGCCGCTGCTCGAGGACGTCCTCGCCGGGGGCGTCGCGGAGGCCCTCGCCCGCACCGCCGACCAGCTCGCCGACGACGACGCCGCCCTCGACGCGGCCGCCTCCGCGGTCCTCGCGGCGGCCGGTGGCGACGACGGCGGGCTCGATGCGGCCGTCGTCGCGTCGCATCCCGCGGCCGTGCGGCGGCGGGTCCTGCGCGCCTGGTTGAGCGGTGCCGGGGTGCGGGGCTTCGACGACGCGCAGCTGCGGGCCGTCGACGCGCTCGTCGCCCGGTGGCGCGGACAGGGGCCTCCGTCACTTCCGGGCGGCTTGGAGGTCATCCGCGTGCGTGGGAGGCTGACCGTGCGCCGGGGCGCCCGCGCGCCCGCCGGATAGCCCCTGCGGGAGACCGCCGAGCCCGACGAAGGAGTCCGCTCAAGGTGTACGACGGCGACATCGCGTCCGTGCTGATCACCTCCGACGAGATCCAGGACAAGATCGCGGAGCTGGCGGACGTCATCGCCGCCGACTACGGCGAGCCCGGACCGGGCGAGCTGGACCTGCTGCTGGTGGGGGTCCTCAAGGGCGCGGTGATGTTCATGACGGACCTCGCCCGACGCCTGCCGCTCGCGACGCAGCTCGAGTTCATGGCGATCAGCTCCTACGGCTCCGCGACGTCGTCG
>JAVXWR010000863.1:0-2653 GCA_032230725.1 Actinomycetota bacterium | reverse complement strand
CGGCCGACGAGGTAGTTCTCGTGGCAGCCGTAGGAGTTGCCCGCGGAGTCGGTGTTGTTCTTGAACAGGAAGATGTCGCCGCCGATGCCCTCGTCGGCCAGGCGCCGCTCGGCATCGAGCAGCAGGTCCTCGAGGATGCGCTCGCCCGCCTTGTCGTGGGCCACGAGCTGCTCGAGCGAGTCGCACTCCGCGGTGGCGTACTCCGGGTGCGACCCGACGTCGAGGTAGAGCCGCGAGCCGTTGCGCAGGAAGACGTTCGAGGACCGTCCCCACGAGACCACCCGCCGGAACAGGTAGCGGGCCACCTCGTCCGGCGAGAGACGACGCTGGCCGTGGAAGGTGCAGGTCACCCCGAACTCGGTCTCGATGCCGTAGATCCGCCGCTGCATGAGGACCAGCCTAAGCGACGCGGAGCCATCCGCAGCCCCTCCGCGCGGCCCCGTCAGCGGTGCGTCGGCGAACCGGACAGCGGGGTCTAGGGTGCCGTCACATGCTCCGAGGGCGGCGCGCGCGCCGCGCGCAGGCAGTCGCACAGACCACGGTCGCGGTGGCCGTCGAGGCCGTGATCCCCCGGACGGTCGCCGCGGGTGCCCGCGCCGGGCTGCGCGGCAGCCGCCGGACGCTGCGTCCGGTCGGGCGGCTGGACCGCCGGATCACGGCGGCGATCGGACGCCTGCCCTCCACCCCCGTCGACGACGCGCTGCTCACCCTGACCCGGTCCGCCAACCACGGGAGGCTGTGGTTCGCGACGGCGTCCGTGCTGGCCGCGGGCACCCGTCGCACCCGCCGCGGGGCGACGCGCGGCGTCCTGGCGATCGGCCTCGCGAGCATGGCCGCGAACGCCGTCCTCAAGCCGCTGTTCCCCCGACGTCGTCCGGCCGCGGACCTGCTGCCGGCGGCGCGGTCCCTCCCCGACCGCCCCACCTCGTCGTCGTTCCCCTCCGGTCACTCCGCGTCGGCGATGGCCTTCGCGGTCGGTGTCGCGCTGGAGAGCCCGCGCACCGGGCTGGCGCTCGCGCCGCTCGCGGCCACCGTCGCCTACTCGCGGATCCACGTCGGCGTGCACTGGAGCAGCGACGTCGCCGTCGGGTCGGCCCTCGGCGCCGGGATCGCGCTGATCACCCAGCGTTGGCTGCCGCGCCGCCCCATCGACGAGGCGATCGCCCGGCCGTACGCGGACGCGCCGGAGCTCGTCGACGGCGAGGGCCTCTCGATGGTCGTCAACTCCGGCTCGGGACGGCCCGGCACCGACCCCGTCTCGGAGATCGCGGAGCGCTTGCCGAAGGCCCACCTGGTGCGCCTCGACCCGGGCGACGACCTCATCGCCCGGCTCATGGAGGCGGCCGGGCACCCGGGCACCCGGGCGCTCGGGATCGCCGGCGGGGACGGCTCGGTGGCCGCGGCCGCGCGGATCGCCAAGGACCTCGACCTGCCGCTCGCGGTCATGCCGGCCGGCACGCTGAACCACTTCGGGCGCGACGTCGGGGTGTACGACCTGCAGGAGGTCGTCGACGCGACCGGCGCGGGCGAGGCCGTGGTGGTCGACATCGCCGAGCTGCACGCCTACTCGGCCTCGACGGGACCCGACGGCGGCGAGCGCGCCGTGTTCGTCAACACCGCCTCGTTCGGCGGCTATCCCGAGATGGTCCGGATGCGGGAGAAGTGGCAGGACCGCTGGGGCAAGTGGCCGGCGGCCTCGGCGGCGCTGATCCTCACGCTGTGGAACGCCCAGCCGCTGCGCTGCCGCATCGACGGGGTCGAGACGCCGGTGTGGATGCTCTTCGTCGGCAACGGGCCCTACGCCCCGTCGGGCATGGCGCCCTCCTACCGCCCGCGTCTGGACTCCGGCGTGCTCGAGGTCCGCTACCTGCGGGCGGACCGCCGGTTCTCCCGGGCGCGCGCGATCGTCGGACTGCTGATCGGCACGCTGGGCCACACCAGGACCTACGTCGAGCGCACCGCACGGACGTTGGACGTGGAGCTGCTCGACGGGCCGGTCGAGGTCGCCACCGACGGCGAGGTCATGGTCGCCGGGGAGCGGCTGTGCTTCTCGGTGGCCGAGCACAAGGTGCCGGTCTACCGCCGCGACGAGTCCCGCTGGCCGGAGCGCACCTCGCCCTGGTGACGGGCCGGCACGACGCCGAGCGAACGGCTCGTTCGCTGCTCCTCGGCGCGCGAGAGTGCCGCTCGCTCACCGGGTGGCCTGCTACGCGCCCGCGCCGCCCGCGCCCGAGACCTCGTCGCCGGCACCGGTGTCGGCCGCCGGCTCCTCGGGCTCGGCGGCCGCGGCGGCGACGGGCAGCAGCTCGGCCAGGGCCGCCCCGGACACCCGCCGGAACGCGCGCCGTCCGCGGCGGCTGCGGTCGAGCAGGGCGACCTCGAGGGCGTCGACGCCGAGGGTGCGCTCCTCCGTCGACGAGGACGAGGACGACGACGACGAGGAGCTCGACGTCGACCCGTTCTGGGCCTGCAGTGCGTCGAGGGCGATCCCCAGCGCCGCACGGGTGTCCAGCCCCTCCTCGTAGGAGGAGCGCAGCGCGGCGGACACCGGCTCGGTGGTCCCGCCCATCACCACGAACTGCGGCTCGTCGGAGATCGAGCCGTCGTAGGTGATGCGGAAGAGCTGGTCGCGGTCCGGGGTCTCCCCCAGCGC
>JAVXWR010000920.1:0-4802 GCA_032230725.1 Actinomycetota bacterium | reverse complement strand
CTCCGCGCTCGTGAGCACTTTTCCGGGTTATGACACGGGAAAGTGCTCACAAGCCGGAGGCACCTAGTGGTCCGTCTCTGAGTTGCATTTACGGTCGTAGTTTGAGATCTTGAGGTCATGTCGGTGGCGGCGCGGCTTGAGGTGCGGGGCAAGGACAAGTCGACGTTGCGCCGGTGGGCGCGGTCGACGGCGATCCCGGCGGGGCTCGCGCGGCGGGCGCGGATCGTGTTGCTGGCCGGCGAGGGTGTGCCCAACGCCGAGATCGCCCGGCGGGTCGGGGTGTCCCGCCCGACGGTGATCGGGTGGCGGGAGCGCTATCTCGAGGGCGGCGCGGCCGCGTTGGATGATCGGCCGCGTCCGGGTCGAGCGAAGCAGATCGACGAGTCCGCCGTCGTGGTGGCCACGCTGGAGAAGCCGCCCGAGCGGCTCGGGGTCACCCACTGGTCCTCGCGGCTGCTGGGTCGTGAGCTCGGGCTCGGGCACGCCACCATCGCCCGGGTCTGGAACAGATGGAACCTGCAGCCCTGGCGGGTCGAGACCTTCAAGTTCAGCACCGATCCCGAGCTCGACGCGAAGGTCCGCGACGTGGTCGGGCTGTACATGCATCCTCCCGAGAAGGCAGTCGTTCTCTGCGTCGATGAGAAGAGCCAGGTCCAGGCCCTGGACCGGACCCAGCCGACGCTGCCGATGGGGGTCGGCGTGCCTGAGCGACAGACCCACGACTACATCCGTCACGGCACCACCACGCTGTTCGCCGCGCTCGAGGTCGCGACCGGCAAGGTCACCGACGCCTGCTTCGAGCGTCACCGCCACCAGGAGTTCCTCAAGTTCCTCAAGCAGGTCGCCAAGGCCTACCCGCGGGTGCCGCTGCACGTGGTCTGCGACAACTACGCCACCCACAAGCATCCACGGGTCAAGGCGTGGCTCGAGCGCAACCCGCGGATCACGCTGCACTTCACCCCGACCTCGGGTTCCTGGCTGAACATGGTGGAGATCTTCTTCGGGATCATCACCCGCCAAGCGATCCGCCGCGGCACCTTCGGCTCGGTCCGCGAGCTCGTCGACGCGATCCGCGGCTTCATCGAGGGCTGGAACGACCGCTGCGAACCATTCGTCTGGACCAAAGACGCCGACACCATCCTCGCCAGAGCCAACCGACAAGCTAACTCAGAGACGGTCCACTAGTGTCCTGCGTCTTAAATGTCGCCGTTTAGTTCGTTGCTGTGGTCTTCGGGGTGAATCTTGGTCAGGTAGGCGGCCAGCGAGGTGAGGATTTCGTCGGCGGTCTTGGTCCAGGTGAACGGTTTCGGGTCCTGGTTCCAGTTGTCGATCCAGGCGCGGACCTCGCGCTCCAGGTCGAGGACATTCTTGTGCACGCCGCGGCGGATCAGTTGGTCGGTGAGCAGTCCGAACCAGCGTTCAACCTGGTTGAGCCAGGAGGAGCCAGTGGGGGTGAAGTGCAGCTGGAAGCGGGGGTGGCGAGCGAGCCAGTCGCGGACGGTGGCGGTCTTGTGGGTGGCCAGGTTGTCGCAGACCAGGTGCACCTCGAGCTCGGCGGGCACGGCCTTGTCGATCGCGGCGAGGAACTTGCGGAACTCGACGGCGCGGTGGCGGCGGTGCAGTGCGGAGATCACGGTGCCGTCGGCGATGTTGAACGCCGCGAACAGGCTCGAGGTGCCGTGCCGGATGTAGTCGTGGCTGGCGCGTTCGGGGGTGCCTGGCAGCATCGGTAGCACTGGCTGGGAGCGATCCAGGGCCTGCATGCCGGACTTCTCGTCGACGCAGAGCACCACCGCGGACTCCGGGGGATGGTGGTAGAGCCCGACCACGTCGACGACCTTGTCCACGAACTGCGGGTCGGTCGAGAGCTTGAAGGTGTCCTGGCGGTGGGGCTTGAGCTCGAAGCGGCGCCAGATGCGCCCGATCGTCGATTTCGACAGCCCGGTGCGGGCGGCCATCGAGGCCCGGGACCAGTGTGTGGCGTTGTTCGGTGTCTGTTCCAGTGTCGCGGTCACCACGTCCTCGACCTGGTCGAGCAGGATCGACGGTGGCCGGCCCGGCCGCGGCTCATCGCCCAGACCCTCGAGACGGCTCTCGATGAACCGGCTCCGCCATCGGGTCACCGTTGTTTCGTCGATGCCCAGCTCGGAGGCCACCTGCCGGTTGGTGTTCCCGTCGGCGCAGGCCAGCACGATCTGCGAGCGCAGCGCCAGATACCGCGCCGTCGTCGCCCTCCGCGCCCACCGAGTCAGTTGGTCGCGCTCGGCGTCGGTGAGCACCAACTCGGCCTTCGGCCGGCCGATCCGGGCCGCGTCGACCATTCCCTCGAGCCGGTCGGCGGCGAACTGACGCCGCCACTTGCCCACCGACGGCACCGAGACCCCGACCTCGCGGGCCACCTCGGCGTTCGACTTGCCTTCCGCGCAGGCCAACACGATCCGCGCCCGGGCCGCCGCCCGCGGCGCGGACACGCTCACCCGCCGCACCAACTCGGCCCGCTCCTCACCTGACAGGACGATCTCCACCGGCGACGGTCCCGAATACGCCATCCGATCACACTAGCAACTAACCCACGACACTTCAGACGCGACACACTAGTGCCGCTGGCCATGAACGTTGGCCGGGTTAGGCGGCTTTCGGGCGGCCCCAGCGTTGTTGGCGTTCGCTGCGGACCCGGGCGCGTTCGCGGCGTTGGGCGGCCAGAACGTCGGGGTGACGGGCGTGGGCGTTGCGCCATCGCAGATAGTCCTGGATCTTGCGGGTGAGCGCGGGGTGGTTCGGGTGGTTCGTGGCGCCCATGGTGAAGGTCCGCAGCGGCCCGAACTGGGCCTCGATGGGGTTGGCCCAGGAGGCGTAGGTCGGGGTGAAGCAGAGCTCGACGTTGTTCCTGCTCGCCCAGGCGCGGACGTTGGGGGTCTTGTTCGCCGAGAGGTTGTCCAGGATGACGTAGATCGGGGGGCCGTCGGGGCGGGCGGCCCGGATCGACTTCAGGGCGGCGAGGGTGTGCTCGCCGCTCTTACGGCGCCGGGTGACGCCCCAGAGCTGGTCATCGCCGAGGCTGTAGCAGCCGTGGAAGTAGCGGATGCCGTGCGTGCGTTTGTAGGTCGCGGGCAGCCGCACCGGGTGCGACTCGGGCGCCCACGCGGTGCCGTGGCAGGGGCGGATCGAGAGCGGCCCGAACTGGTCGAAGGCGAAGCAGCGGTCCGGGAAGCGGCGGGTGACCTCCTCGATCCGGTCGAGCTTGGCGTCCTTGTCCGGGTCGTTGGACTCCTTCCAGGTCCGGGTCCGCTGGAAGGACACCCCGCGTGCGCGCAGCAGTTGACGCAGCCGCTCACGGCTGACCCGCAGGCCCCGCGACCGGCCCTCGGTGCGGCCGTGCGGGCAGCGGTGATCGCACTCGGCGAGGTGGGCGGCGAGCTTGCGGACGCTCCAGTGCGAGAACGCCAGCCCGTGCGTGCCCGGGCGGGTGGTGGCCGTCGCGACGATGAAGGTGACGTCATCGTTGCTGATCAGGCGGGGACGACCTCCCGCCCAGCGAGGGTCCAGGGCATCGAGGCCTCGGGCGTTGAAGGCGTGGATGACGTCGCGGACGGTGTCCTCGTCAGCGGCGACCAGCCGGGCGATCGCCGGCACCGGGGTCCCCGAGGACGAGGCCAGGATCATCGTCGCCCGCCGGACCCGGATCGAGCTGCCCTTGCCGCGGCGCACGATCCGGGTCAGCTGTTGACCCTCCTGCTCGGTCAACCGTCGTGCTCGTACCGGTTCCGCCATCCCGACCCCACGTTTGACCTCGACAGCAACGTCGAGACCAAGGAGATCTTGAAACCCCTCCGCAGTGGTGGACCTACCGCGGCGTGTCGCACCCGGTCAACGTTCATGGCCAGCGCACTAGTCGAGACGGCACGGGACGGGGATGATCGCGCCATGGCAGCCACCGGCGACCAGGTCGTGATCAAAGGTCGGCACGTCGACGACGCCGCGCGCACCGGCACCATCATCGAGGTAAGCGGCCCCGATGGCACCCCGCCCTACCGGGTGCGGATCGCCGACGGGCACGAAGCCCTCGTCTTTCCTGGACCAGACTGCGTGATCACTGCACCAGCCGAGTGAGCACGATGGCTCCGCGATCCCTTTAACGACCTCGTTCCCGAGCCCGAGACCTGCCCCTGGCCCGCGGCGGACACCGTGACCGGCCCGCCCGAGAACTGGCGGGCCGCGGTGACCGGCAATCGGCCTCCGGCCGGCCCGGATGGCTACTGGTCACACCACCACCTCAGCGACCCCGACGAGCCGGTCCCGACAGGGCCGGCCGGCTGAACCGGTCCGGCCCAGGCCTATAGCCGAGCGTCGAACTCCTCGCGCCCGACTCACCGCTGCGACAACCACCCCGGCGTCGGGCCCGGCTACACCCTCAGCTGCACTCCATTCCGGAAGAGCCAGTACGGGCTGCTCACCTCTTCCGGGGTTGTGGGTGTGGGGCCGGCGGCCACCGGGGGTGGTGCGCCGGCCCCGGGATCGATCCGTCCGGGCCTAGATCGTGGGCCGGAGGATCGTAGCCAGGTTGAGCCGGCGGGCGACCACATCTGCGCACACCGCGGCCAGGGGCAGGCGCCGGGCGCGGGCGTAGCTGCGCAGCACGCTGAACGCGGCGTCAAGAGTGAAATGGCCTTGCTGCGCGATGAGGCCCTTGGCCTGCTCGACGATCACCCGACTGTGGAGGGCTTGCTGGAGCTGGGCGACCACGTTCTCCGCATCGGTCACGGCGCGTTGGTGCAGCAGCCCGATGGTGGCCGCGTCGGCCA
>JAVXWR010000813.1:0-2712 GCA_032230725.1 Actinomycetota bacterium | reverse complement strand
GATTCCGCCCTGGCGGACTGGGCCGAGGCGACCGGCCGTCCGGCGCCCACGGTGGTCCTGGACGAGCGAGGGCTCGAGGAGCTCCAGGCACTGCGATCGGATCTCCGGAGCGTGGTCGGCGGTGCGGAGCCTGCGTCGGCGGCGCCCGAACTGCGCGCCGCCTCGGTCGGCGTGTCCCTGGGCGCGGACGGACGGGCCGACCTGGCGCCGCGCGGTCAGGGGTGGCGCGTCCTCGTGGGACAGGACGTTCCCGGTGTGGTTGTCGCGGACCGACCGAGTCAGGGTGGCCCGGTCGTTCGTCACCCTCCCCCGAGCAGCGCCTCCGGGATCTCGACGACACGGCTGCGCAGGTACTCGCCGAGGCCCTTCGCCTGGGGGTCGGGCCGCGTGGACGACGCGACGCCGTCGCCGAGGATCCCGTGCACCACGACGTTCAGGGCGCGCAGGTTCGGCAGCTCGTGGATCTCGATCGCGAGCTCCGCCGCCTCGGGGCCCAGCAGCTCGCGCGCCCGGTCGACCGTCAGGAACCCCCGCAGCCACGCGTAGGCCTCGTCGTCGCGGGTCCAGAGCCCGACGTTGGCGTCGCCGCCCTTGTCCCCGGAGCGCGCGCCGACCACCCGGCCCAGCGGGGTCCGCGTCGTGGGGCCGGTGGGCACCGTGACCGACGACGCTTCTCGGACACCCAGGGAAGGGGAGCACGCCGACAGGGGGACTTTCCTGACGTCCGGGGGGTCGGCCACCACCCGGCGCTCGCCGTCCGGCAGCACGACGGTGTGCGTGACGGCCTCGCGGGGCACCGCGGCCGGCCGGTAGACCCCGAAGGCCGACTCCGCGGTCGGCGGGGTCGTCGTGTGGAAGCCCGCGTAGCCGCCGAGGGCGAGCTCCATCGTGGCGTTGGAGAACGCGCGGCCGACCACCCGCGGGTCGGGGTCCTTCACGGTGACGCGCAGGTGGGCGGTGGCCTCGGCGTTCGTCGGGGCGTCGGGGTGGTCGAAGCGCAGCAGCCGGACGTCGACGTCGGCGAACCGGTCCCGCCCGCCGAGCACCTCGAAGAGCAGCTGCTCGGCGAACGCCGCCTTGGCCTCGATGTCCAGGCCCGTCAGCACCAGCGTCATGGAGTTCCGGTAGCCGCCGGCGTCGTTGAGGGCGACCTTGAGCGTCGGCGGGGGCGGCGACCCGCGCACGCCACTGATCCGGACCCGGTGCTCGCCGTCGTCGGAGAGCTCGACGGTGTCGAAGTGGGTCGTGGCGTCGGGCCCGAGGTAGGCGGGGGCGGCGATCTCGTAGAGCAGTTGCGCGGTGACGGTGCCGACCGAGACCAGTCCGCCCGTCCCGGGGTGCTTGGTGATCACCGACGAGCCGTCGGCCGCGACCTCGGCGATCGGGAACCCGGGGTAGCGCCGGTCGGTGATCTCGTCGAGGAACGAGTAGTTCCCGCCCGTGGCCTGCGGTCCGCACTCGATGACGTGGCCCGCGGCGACCGCGCCCGCCAGCGCGTCCCAGTCGTCGCGCGCCCAGCCGTGCCACCAGGCGGCCGGTCCCACGACGAGGGACGCGTCGGTGACCCGGCCGGTCACCACCACGTCCGCGCCGTTCACCAGCGCCTCGGCGATGCCCCACCCGCCCAGGTAGGCGTTCGCGGAGACCGGCTTCCCGACGACCGGCGGCGTGATCGCATCGAGGGAACCCCGCAGGTCGTCGCCCTCCACGTACGCGACCCGCGCCCCGGTCCCGAGCTCCTCGAGCGCCGCGGCGAGCCCGGCCGGGTTGAGCCCACCGGCGTTCGCGACGACCTTGACGCCGCGGGCGACGCAGTCGGCGAGCACGTCGCGCATCTGGGTCAGGAACGTCTTGGCGTACCCGGCGTCGGGGTCCTTGGCCTGGGCCTTCGCGAGGATGAGCATCGTCAGCTCGGCGAGGTAGTCCCCGCACAGGACGTCGATCGGCCCGCCGTCGAGCATCTCCCGCGCCGCGTTCAGCCGGTCGCCGTAGAAGCCGGAGCAGTTCCCGATCCGCACGGCTCTGCTCACCGCACACCTCCCAGCGGTGCCCGGCCGGTGCCGGCCTCGCCCGCGAACGCCTGACCGATCCCGACCCACTCCTCCGCCGCCTCACCCACGACGGTCAGCCCGAGGTCGTCCCGGTGCCGGCGCTGGGTGATGAGCAGCGCGAAGTCGAGCGCTGCCCCGCTGATGCGGTCGGGGGCGTCCTCCGGGCCCCACGTCCACACCGACCCGTCCGGCGCCGTCAGCTCCACGCGTACCGGCACCGAGGGCATCTCGCGACCGTGCGCCAGGTAGCTGAACGCCCGCGCGCCGACCCCGATGTGCGCGACGTGGCGCAGCCGCGCCGACGGCTCGTGGACGGCGCCGACGGTGTCGTAGACGTCCTGGCCGTGCGCCCACGTCTCCATGATCCGGGCGGTGAGCGACGAGGCCGCGCTCATCGCCGGCCCGAACCACGGCACGCGGGTCGAGGGGTCGAGGCCGCGGAACTCGGTGATCAACCGGCCTCGGGCCTCGTCGAACCAGGTCAGGAGCTCGGAGCCGGGCAGATCACGGAACCGTTCCGCGATCGTGTCCGGGTTGACCCCGCCCTCGGTGTCCATCTGCGCCTTCTCCGCGGCGAACGCCTCCGGATCGGTCGCCGAGCGCAGCGCGACGTCGTCGAAGTACGCGAGGTGCGAGACCTGGTCGGCGATCGTCCACCCCG
>JAVXWR010000801.1:0-2851 GCA_032230725.1 Actinomycetota bacterium | reverse complement strand
GGGGGTGGATGCCCTCGGCCGCCGACGGGCCCGTGCTCGAGGTGGCTCCCGGCGAGGTCGTGTCGATCGACACCGTGAGCCACGAGGGCATCCTCGGCGACCAGGGGCGCGACCCGGTCCGCTTCTTCGGCGGCTTCGGGGTCCCCGCCGACGCCGTGCTCTCCGACGCCGCCGCCATCGCCTCGTGCGGCCTCTCCCACGACCCCCTCACCGACGGACCCCACGTCGTGACCGGACCGGTGGCCGTGACCGGCGCCCGGCCCGGCGACGTCGTCTCGATCACCGTGCTCGACCTCGCTCCCCGGGTGCCCTACGGCATCGTCTCCAGCCGCCACGGGCTCGGGGCCCTGCCGGGCGAGGTCATCGGCGACGACCCGGTGTTCAGCGCGTTCTGCCTCGTCGAGGACGGCGCCGGGTCGATCGCGCTGCGCGGGGACGACCCGGAGCTCCGCGCCCGCTTCCCGCTCGCCCCGTTCCTCGGGTTCGTCGGGGTGGCGGGGTCCGAGCGGATCCACTCGGTCGCGCCCGGGGACCACGGCGGCAACATCGACGTCCGGCTGCTCGGGGTCGGGACGACGCTGCACCTGCCGGTCGCGGTGCCGGGTGCGCTGGTCGCGGTCGGGGACCCGCACTTCGCCCAGGGCGACGGCGAGGTCGCCCTCACCGCGTTCGAGGCGCCGCTGCGCGCCACGCTGCGTCTCGACCTCGTGCCCGCCACGGAGGTCCCGGACCGCTTCGGGACGCTCACCGGCCCGCTCGGGGAGACCCCGGACCTGTGGATCCCGATCGGCCTGGACCCCGACCTCGACGAGGCGATGCGCGACGCCGTCCGGCGCTCGATCGACCTGCTTGGCCACCGCTCCGGTATGGACCGCCGACAGGCCTACGCCTACCTGTCCGCGGCGACCGACTACGCCGTCTCGCAGGTCGTCGACGGGACGAAGGGCGTGCACGGCACCATCCGCAAGGCGGACTTCGGGTGAGCGACGCGGTCGACGACTCGATCTGGCGGACCCTCGGCGCGCCCCTGGTCGCCGGCGCCGCCTCCGGCCCGCTGGCCCGCCACCGCGTGGCGGTGAAGGACATGTTCGGCGTGCGCGGGCACCCGGTCGGAGCCGGCAACCCGACGTGGCTCGCCGAGGCCGACCCGTCCGCCGAGCACGCCGCCGTCGTCGCGGCCGTGCTCGACGCGGGCGCCGACGTCGCCGGGATCGCCCGCACCGACGAGTTCGCCTACAGCCTCGCGGGCACCAACGCCCACTACGGCACCCCGCCCAACCCCGCTGCCCCGGACCGCATCCCGGGCGGCTCCAGCAGCGGGCCGGCCGCCGCTGTGGCGGCCGGGCAGGTCGACGTCGGGCTCGGGACCGACACCGCGGGCTCCATCCGCGTCCCCGCCTCCTATCAGGGCCTGTTCGGACTGCGCACGACCCACGGCGCGGTCCCGCGGGCCGGAATGCTGCCGCTCGCCCCGTCCTTCGACACGGTCGGCTGGCTCACCCGTGACGCCGCGACCCTGCAGCGGGTGACCACGACGCTGCTGCCGGGCGCGCAGCGGGCGCCGCTGCGCCACGGCCTCGTGGTGCCCGCCCTGCTCGACACGGTCCACCCGGGCGTCGCGGCGGCCTTCGACGCGGCTCTCCCCGCGCTCGACCTGGACGCCGTCAGTCCCGTCGACCTCGCCCCGGAGGTCCTGGCGCGCTGGTGCGCCGCCTTCCGCACCGTGCAGGGCCACGAGGCCTGGGCGGCCGACGGCGCCTGGGTCACCGCCCATCCCGGCGCGCTCGGCCCCGACGTCGCCGCCCGCTTCGCGACGGCCGCCACGGTCACCGACGACGAGGCCACCGCGGGGCGCGCGGTGCTCACGCACGCCGAGACCGAGCTGCGGGCGCTGCTGGGTGCTGGGGTCGTGCTGCTGCTCCCGGCCACCTCCTCCCCGGCGCCGTACCGGGACGCGGCGCCCGGCGACCCGGCGATCGAGGCTGCCCGCGCCGCGACCCTCGCCCTGACCTGCCTGGCGGGGCTGGCCCGCGCGCCCGCGGTGTCGATGCCGCTGCTCACCGTCGACGGCGCCCCGGTCGGGGTGTCCGCGGTGGCGGCCCCGGGCGCCGACCTCGACCTGGTGCGCTTCGCGCTCGTGAGCACTCAATGCGGTGATAGCAACACTTAGTGCTCACGAGCGCGGAGCGCACCGGGCCCGCGGGTGCGACGTCGCGAACACCTCGCGCAGCGTGTCCACCGTGACCAGGGTGTAGATCTGCGTGGTCGTCACCGACGCGTGGCCGAGCAGCTCCTGCACGACGCGCAGGTCCGCCCCGCCGTCGAGCAGGTGGGTCGCGAACGAGTGCCGCAGGGTGTGCGGCGAGATCGTCCGGCTCAGGCCCGCCCGCTCGGCCGCCTCGCGCAGCACGTTCCACGCGGTCTGGCGCGAGAGCCGCGCGCCACGCGCGTTGAGGAAGAGCGCCGGCGTCCCCCGCCCGCGCACCGCGAACCCCGGCCGGGCCCGTACCCGGTAGGCCTCGAGCGCGGCCAGCGCCGGGCGGCCGACCGGGACCAGGCGCTGCTTGCCCCCCTTGCCGGTGAGCACGACGGTGCGCTGCTCGGTGTCCACGTCGTCGACGTCGAGGTCGGTGACCTCGCTGATCCGCGCGCCCGTCGAGTAGAGCAGCTCGAGCAGCGCCCGGTCCCGGACGCCGCGCGGGTCGTCCTCCGGGGGCGCCTCGAGCAGCCGCACCACGGACGCGACGTCGAGCGCCTTCGGTAGCCGCTTGGCCGGCGCGGGCGGGTGGACGTCGGCGGCCACGTCGCGGGCGACGAGGCCCTCGGCCAGCGCGAACCGGTGCAGCCCGCG